>NZ_JBSFZS010000006.1:0-121664 GCF_053600395.1 Streptomyces sp. NPDC005070
CCCGTCCGGTGCGGGCCCCGCCGTCATGCACGAGCGGCGTGACCGACCGTGTCACGCGCCGCGCGGGCCCCCGGCATCATCCGGGAGAGCCCGCACTCGCCAGGGGGCTCCCTCGCCGAGGTCGCTCCCGGCAGCACGGGGGTCACTGCGGGTCGGGGCCCACCGCGACGGCACGGTCCGCGTCCTGGGACCACTCCGACCACGAACCCACGTACAGCGCCGCGGGAACGCCGGCCACGGCGAGGGCCAGCACCTCATGGGCACCCGAGACGCCGGAGCCGCAGTAGACGCCGACCTCGAACTCCGGTGTCACGCCGAAGGACTTGAAACGGTCCGCGAGTTCGGCCGCCGGCAGGAACCGCCCGTCCTCCGTGACGTTCCCGGCGGTCGGCGCGGAGACGGCGCCCGGGATGTGACCGCCGACCCGGTCGATCGGCTCGATTTCGCCCCGGTACCGCTCCCCCGCACGGGCGTCCAGCAGCAGCCCGGTGCGGGCGAGCGCGGCCGCCCCGTCCGCGTCGAGCGCCGGCCGGGCACCGGCCGTCGGTACGAACGTTCCGGGCACCGGCGAGGGGACCTCCGAGGACACCGGCCCGCTCCAGGCGGCGAACCCGCCGTCAAGCACGCGTACCGACGGATGACCCGAATAGCCCAGCAGCCACCAGGCGCGCGCGGCGGCCCAGCCCTGCCCGCCGTCGTACACGACGACATCGCGGTCCTCGGACACTCCCGCGGCCCGCATCGCCGCGCCGAAGACCTCGGGGTCGGGGAGGGGATGCCGGCCCGCCGCACCGGCCGGACCAGCGAGTTCGGAATCCAGGTCGACGAAGACGGCACCGGGGATGTGCGCGTTCTCGTACTCGGGGCGCAGGTTGGGGCCGCCCAACTGCCAGCGGACGTCGAGGAGGACCGGCGGGTTCGGCCCCGCCAGGTCACTCGCGAGTTCGGGTGCCGTGATGATGGCGTTCATGGTCCCCATCCTTGCGCACGGGGTGGCCGCTTCGTCCATGTCCCGCTACTGTGCTCCGCCGGGCAGGTCCGATCACCCGGCGTACGGGATCGGGCACATGCTGTACAACCGATGGACACCACACGGCAATCGCTTGGCGACGGACGGGAGACGGCGGACCGGGCGTCCCCGTTCCCACGCCGCTCGACGGTGGCGCGGGAGGGAACTCCGGCGAGACCGGTGGTGCGGACATCGGCACGGGGCGTGCACGCACGCGACTGGGTACGCGTGTTCGCAAGCGGAAGGTGACCGGCCACCGCGAGGGGCCGAGAAGAGAGTGACGATGACCGAGGCACGGGAATCGGCCGGCGCGAACGGCACCACGCACGCTCGGAACACGCCCGGGACACCCTGCTGGGTGAGCCTGATGGCGCACGAGACGGCCGCGACCCAGAACTTCTACGGAGCGCTGTTCGGCTGGGAGTTCCAGCCCGGTCCCCCGCAGCTCGGCCCCTACGCGCGGGCACTGCTCGACGGCCAGGAGGTGGCCGGGATCGGCCAGTTGCCGCCCGACCGGCATCTGCCGGTCGCCTGGACGCCCTACTTCGCCTCGGCAGACGTGGACCACACCGCCGAGACCGTACGGCACAGCGGCGGAACCGTGGGCGTGGGCCCGCTGGACGCCGCCGAGGCCGGCCGCCTGGCCATCGCCTCCGACCCGTCGGGCGCCGTCTTCGGGATCTGGCAGAGGGTCGCCCACCTCGGCACCGAGATCACCGGAGTGCCGGGCACCCCGGCGTGGAACGAACTCGTGACGCGCGACACCGAGAGTGTCGTGAAGTTCTACAAGGGGGTCTTCGGCTACGAGCTGCAGCCGGCCGGCTCGGCCGACTTCGACTACGTGACCCTCCGCATCGACGGACGGCCGGTGGCCGGCGTCCACGGCGTCGGGAACGCCCTGCCGCGCGACCGGGGACCACACTGGCTGACGTACTTCGAGGCCGCCGAACTGGACGACACCGTCAACCTCGTCACGGAACTCGGCGGGCGCCTTCTGCGGCCGGCCCACGACTCGCCGCACGGCCGGGTGGCGACGGTGGCGGATCCTGAGGGCGCGGTCTTCTCCTTGATCCACGCCGTCACCTGACCCGGCGGATCTCCGGAGACGGATCCCTGGGGGCGGAAACCGGAGCCGCAAATTCCGGAGGCGCAACTCCGGAACAGGCCTCAGACCGGGGCGATCGGCAGGACGTCGGGGGACAGGGCGCTCGCACGGGCCGTGGCGGCCGTCATACGACGCCGGTGGTGCCGGCGGCACAGGACCTCGTAGCCGATGCTCTCGTGCTGGTTGACGTCACCTACGACGACCTGGGCACCCTCGACGACCATCTCGCCGCCCACAGTACGGGCGTTGTGCGTGGCGCGGGCGCCGCACCAGCACAGGGCCTCGACCTGGAGGACCTCGACCCGGTCGGCGAGTTCGACGAGGCGCTGGGAGCCGGGGAAGAGCTTGGACCGGAAGTCGGTGGTGATCCCGAAGGCGAAGACATCGACGTCCAGGTCGTCCACCACGCGGGCCAGTTGGTCGATCTGCGCGGGGGCCAGGAACTGTGCCTCGTCCGCGATCACGTAGTCGGCCCGGCCGCCCTGCGAGAGGTGGTCCACCAGATACGCGTACAGATCCTGGTCGTCCATCACTTCGACCGCGTCGGTGACCAGCCCGAGGCGGGAGGAGAGTTTGCCCTCGCCCGCGCGGTCGTCACGCGTGAAGATCATGCCCTGCAGACCCCGCGTCGAGCGGTTGTGCTCGATCTGGAGAGCCAGTGTGGACTTCCCACAGTCCATCGTTCCGGAGAAGAACACCAGCTCGGGCATGGGGAGTTGAGCACCTTTCGGCAACAGGGAAGAAGGGAGGACGTCAGGAGCGTACTTGGAGGAGGGGTACCAGTTGCTCGGCCGGGGTCATCGAGCCGTGGTTGCCGACCATCAGCGACTCCTTCGGCTCCCGCTCGGAGGCCGTGATCAGGACGTCGTCCCGGGCGGCGGCGATGACGTCGCCCAGCCGGGCGTAGACCCGCTCGTCGACCTGCGGACCGAACCAGCCCGCCTCGATCGCCTCGTCACGGGAGGCGACCCAGAACTGCTCGCCCAGGACCTCGCGCCAGCAGGTCAGCACGTCCACCTCGGCGCCAGGGACGGCGTACACATGGCGGGCACGGCCCTCGCCGCCCAACAGGGCGACCCCGGCGCGCAGCTCCCAGTCCTCGTCGAAGTCGATGCGGTGCTGCTCGTCGAACGGGATGTCGATCATGCCGTGGTCGGCCGTGACGTACAGCGCCGAGCGCGGCGGCAACTGCTCCGCGAGACGCTGGACCAGCCGGTCGACGTACATGAGCTGTCCGCGCCAGGGGTCGGAGTCGACACCGAAGCGGTGGCCCTTGCCGTCCACTTCCGCGTAGTACGTGTAGACCAGGGAGCGGTCACCGGCGGACAGTTGCTCGGCGGCGAAGTCCATACGTTCCTCGCCCGACAGCCGGCCGTGGAACGTACCCCCGCTCAGCGCGATCTTCGTCAGCGGGGTGTTCTGGAAGGTCGGCGAGGAGACCTGGGCTGTGTGTACACCCGCCGCGTCGGCCTGCTGGAAGATCGTGGGATAGGGCTGCCAGGCGCGCGGCTCGGTCCACGGGTTCCAGCGGAGCTGGTTCATCAGCTCGCCGGTGGCGGGGTTGCGCGCGGTGTAGCCGGGCAGACCGTGCGCGCCCGGGGGCAGGCCGGTGCCCACGGAGGCGAGGGAGGTCGCGGTGGTGGCCGGGTAGCCGGCGGTGATCGGACGGCCGGTGCCGCCGCGCGAGGACGCCAGGAGCGACGTCATGAAGGGTGCTTCGTCCGGGTGGGCCTTGAGCTGCTCCCATCCGAGACCGTCGATCAGGAAAACGCAGTTCCGGTCGGCCGCGGTCAGCTCGGGTATGGCGACGGTCACGCCGGGCACCGACATCCCGGCGGCGAGCGTGGGGAGCAGATCGGCCAGCGAACCGGTGCCGTACTCGGGGACGGGCGCGGAGTCGACGGCGAGCGGCTCCGGGTGGTCCCAGGTGGGCAGAGCCATCAGCGGGCGACGTCCGCGGTCGCCTCGGAGAGGGACTGCGCGAAGGCCAGGGCCTGGCGGACGGTCTCAGGACCGTCACCCGCCTCGCTCACCCGCAGGCTCAGGTCGTCCGCCGTCGAGTTGCCGGTGTAGCCGTGATCGGCCTCGCAGTTGGGGTCACCGCAGGCGGCCGGCTCCAGGTCGATGCGGGAGACGGCGCCCCAGCCGATGGTGAGGACCACTTCGCGGGGCAGTGTGCCGGGCGAGTACGACTCGGGGTTCGCGACGACGCGGCTGACGACGACCGACGAGATCCGGCCGAGCTTGACCGACTCCGTCGAGGTCGTGGCGTACGGCGTCGGGGAGGTGGTGTCCGCGTTCTGCTCGTCGGTGTGGCTCACGATGAAACGGTTGCCGGTGAGGACCAGCACGGTGACGTGCCGCCGCACCTCGTTCGCGTCGAACGTGGTCTCCTGGTGGACCAGGTACGACCGGATGGTCTCGCCGCCGATCGCGGCCTCCACCGCCTCGGCCACGAGGGCCGGGTAGTAGCCGCTGCGCTCGATCGCCGCTCGCAGCCCCTGGGTCGTCGTACTGGTCTTGGCCATGCCGTCCATCCTACGGGGGCCCACTGACTGCGAGGCACCGCTCGCATGGGTCTGTCGTGGACGGATCAGACCGTATCGCGCGGGGTGACGGGCGGGACGCGGGCACGGCAGGCGTCCGGGCGGAGTGCCCGCCGTCACGGGGACACTGCCTTCCGGCGCCCCGGACGACTCGGCAGGCCGGGGCCACTCGGCCGGCCAGGACGGCTCGGGCGACCGGCCGGCCCGGACTCCCCGGAAGGCTCCGGTGGCCTCCATGGCCGGGACGGCCCGGACTGCCTGGACTGCCTGGACTCGGACTCCCTGGACAGCCCTGGGGCCCGTGCGACTCAGACGACCGGCAGGGTGCGGGGGCCGAGGTCGTCACGGAGCGGGGCGCGGGCCAGCCGTACCGTGGCGCCCAGGACACTCAGGCCGGCCGGGGCCACCACCACCGGCTCCAGCGAGACCGCGACGACCTCCGGGTGGTCGTCGACCAGCCGGGAGACCCGCAGCATGAGCTCTTCGAGGGCCGCCGTGTCGACCGGCGCGGAGCCCCGCCAGCCGAACAGGAGCGGTGCCGTCCGGATCGACCGGACCAGCGAGGCCGCGTCCCGGTCGGTGACCGGGACCAGCCGGTGCGCGGTGTCACCGAGCAGTTCGGAGGCGGCTCCGGCGAGCCCGAAGGAGAGCACCGCCCCGGCCGCCGGGTCGATCACCGCGCGGACGACCGTGTCGACACCGCGCGGCGCCATCCTCTGCACGACAGGGCGCAGCACCGTGGGCGGCCCGAACAGCTCGGTCAGCTCCGCGTACGCCCGGCGCAACTGCTCCTCGTCCGCCACGTCCAGGCGTACGCCGCCGAGGTCCGCGCGGTGCCGGAGGTGCGGGGCGGTGGTCTTGAGGGCGACGGGGTATCCGATGGCGCGCGCGGCCGCCACGGCGTCGTCCGGAGTGGGGGCGGGCAGGGCCTGGTGTACGTCGATGCCGTAGCGCCCGAGCAGCTCCGCCGTCTGTTCGCCGCCCAGGGTGAGACCCTCCCCGCGCGCGAGGAGGTCGTCGATCAGCCGGGCGGCCCCCTTCTCGTCGATGTCCTCGTAATCGGGCACCTTGCCGGGCTCATGGGCGTCCGTGCGCCACTGGGCGTACCTGACGGCTTCGGCGAGGGCGCGGACGGCACGTTCGGCGGCGGGATAGGCGGGGATGAGCCGGGAGTCCGGCGCGGTCTCGGCACGCGGCGCTGCGGGTGACCGGTCCGAGGGGTGGAAGCGGGCGCCGGGTGACGCGCCGGATGCACCCTCCGGGGCCTGCGGGGCGGTGCTCGCGGCGGCGGACAGGGCTTCGGCGAGTCCGCCGAGCTCGACGTGCACCACGAGCACGGGTTTCGCCGGAGCCTCCAGAGCGGAGGACCGGAGCGCCTCGGCGAGCGCCTCGTCGGCGGCCGAGGTCTCCCCCACGGCCGGTATGGCCGTCACGACGACGGCGTCGCAGCCGTCGTCGGCGAGCGCCTGCGACAGGGCCTTGTGGAAGTCCTCCGCCGAGGCAGCCGTGGTGAGGTCCCGGGGCGGCAGCGGCCTGAGCCCCTCGGCGAGGCAGGCGTCGTACGTCAGCAGCCCCAGGGACTCGGAATTCCCGAGGATCGCCACGCGGGGTCCCCGGGGCAGCGGCTGGCGGGCCAGCAGCAGGCCCGCGTCGACGAGTTCGGTGATCGTGTCCACCCGGATCACTCCGGCCTGGCGCAGCAGCGCGGACACGGTGGCGTGCGGCAGCCGTGTGGCCCGGATGGCGTGTCCCTGGGGAGCTGCCCCGCCGTGCCGCGCTCCCTGGACGACGACCAGCGGCTTCGCGGCCGCGGTCCGCCGCGCGAGGCGGGTGAACTTGCGCGGGTTGCCGATGGATTCGAGGTACATCAGGGCGACGTCGGTGTCCGGGTCCTCGTACCAGTACTGCAGGACGTCGTTGCCGGAGACGTCCGCGCGGTTCCCCGAGGAGACGAAGGTCGACACGCCGGTGACGCCGGTGACGCCGCCGCCGCGCCGGTGCAGCCGGGACAGCAGGGCGATGCCGATGGCGCCGGACTGCGCGAACAGGCCGATGCGTCCGGGGCGGGGCATCTGGGGGGCGAGCGAGGCGTTCAGCCGTACGTCGGGCGCTGTGTTGATGACACCGAAGGCGTTGGGCCCGATGATGCGCATCCCGTACGTGCGCGCGTGCCGTACGAGTTCGCGCTGGCGCTCGCGTCCCTCGGGGCCGCTCTCGGCGTAGCCTGCGGAGACCACCACCAGTCCCTGCACGCCGTGTTCGCCGCATTCGGTCACGACCTGGGGGACGAGTTCGGCAGGCACGGCGACGACGGCGAGGTCGACGGGGTCGGCGATGTCCCTGATGGAGCGGTGGGCCGGGACTCCGTCGAGTTCCTTCTCCTGGAGTGCCGCGTTCACCGCATACAGGCGTCCGGTGAAACCGGCCTGGCGGAGGTTGTCGAGGACGCTGCGGCCGACCCCTCCAGGTGCGCGCCCGGCGCCGACGACGGCGACCGAGCCGGGGGCGAGCAGCCGCTGGACGGAGCGGGCCTCGGCGCGCTGTTCCCGCGCGCGCTGGACGGCGAGGGACCGGTCGGTGGGTTCGAGGTCGAACTCCAGGCGTACGACACCGTCCTCGAAGCTGCGCTTCTGGGTGTATCCGGCGTCCGTGAAGACCTTGATCATCTTGTTGTTGGCGGGCAGCACCTCGGCGGCGAAGCGGCGGATGTCACGCTCGCGGGCCACCGCTCCGATGTGTTCGAG
Source organism: Streptomyces sp. NPDC005070 (assembly GCF_053600395.1). Classification (NCBI taxonomy): domain Bacteria; kingdom Bacillati; phylum Actinomycetota; class Actinomycetes; order Kitasatosporales; family Streptomycetaceae; genus Streptomyces; species Streptomyces sp. NPDC005070. The sequence continues at coordinate 7,405 of NZ_JBSFZS010000006.1, forward strand.
CAGTGCGGAGGCGACACCCCGGCCCTGGTGGGCGTCCTGCACGAGGAAGGCGACCTCGGCCTCGTCGGCGGGCGCGGAGGCGGGCATGCCGTCCGCGTTGATCCGGTCGTAGCGCACGGTGGCGATGAACTCACCGCCCACCGTGGCCGCGAGGCCGACCCGGTCCACGAAGTCGTGGTGGGTGAAGCGGCGGACGTCCTTGGCGGACAGGCGCGGATAGGGCGCGAAGAAGCGGTAGTACTTCGACTCGTCCGACACCTGCTCGTAGAAGCTGACCAGGCGCTCGGCGTCGTCGACGGTGATGGGCCTGATGCGTGCGGTGCCGCCGTCGCGCAGCACCACGTCGGCCTCCCAGTGGGCTGGGTACTCGTGCCGGTCCGACGAGGTCTGCATGGGCCCCAGAGTACGGCTCGCGTACGACAACGGCGCGGGGCAGTCTGAGGACGACGGGGCGTCGGCACGGGTCTTCGACCGACACCGCGGCGGGTGGCGCCCGGGTCCGTCCAGGCACACCTCGCGATATGGAACAATGGTCTAGACAACCCTGAAAACCCGAAGGGCAGCATCTCATGGCTGAGCGCCGCGTCAACGTCGGCTGGACCGAGGGCCTCCACGCCCGCCCCGCCTCCATCTTCGTCCGGGCCACCACGGCTTCCGGCATCCCCGTGACGATCGCGAAGGCCGACGGCGACCCCGTCAACGCGGCCTCCATGCTCGCGGTCCTCGGCCTGGGCGCCCAGGGTGGCGAGGAGATCGTCCTCTCGTCGGACGCCGACGGCGCGGAGGTCGCTCTCGACCGTCTGGCGAAGCTGGTCGCCGAGGGGCTCGACGAGCTCCCCGAGACCGTCTGAGCCCGCTCCCAGGACAGTCGGACACGCACGGCCGGGCCGCTCCACCCATTCTCCGGGTGGCGCGGCCCGGCCGTTTTCCGTGGCCTCGCCCGCACATTCCCCCGGTGTCAGGCGCGCCTCGCGCCGCGGCCGCGGAAATGGCGTGCACCGGAATTCCGGACACGCGAATAAAAGGGCATCAGAAATGAGCCCCCGCCGAATATCCCTCTTTGTATACGGCGCCTGTGTTAATGACGCGGGCCCGTCACGTTTACGGGATGTTGCGAACTTCTCACACGGTCCGCCCGGTCGCCTCCGGGGAATCGGAGCCGGTGCGCGGCCGTGGCGCGCTCGGTGTGCAGGGCCGTGATCGCGCGGGCCCGCTCGCCGTCCCCCCGGGCGACCGCGTCCACGATGCCGCCGTGCTCCGCCCAGGACTCCGCGGGGTCGGCCGGCGCCTCCACCGAGTACATCCAGGCGATCTTGTGGCGAAGCTGGGCGAGCGTCGAGGTCAGCGCGGGGCTTCCGGACGCCTGCGCCAGCGTCTCGTGGAACCAGCCGCCCAGCGAGCGCAGATCCTCGCTGTGGCCTCGCCTGGAACGCTCCTGCCCCAGCCGGACCAGCCCCCGCAACACCTTCAGGTGGGCCTCCGTGCGCCGCTGCGCGGCCCGAGCGGCCCCCAGCGGTTCCAGCAGCATGCGCATCTCCAGGAGGTCCGCGGCCTCCAGCTCGCTGGGCTCCGCGACGCAGGCGCCCGCGTGCCGGCGGGTGACCACGAAGCCCTCCGCCTCCAGCGTGCGCAGCGCCTCGCGCACGGGGACGCGCGAGACGCCGTAGCGGCGTGCGAGCAGTTCCTCGGTGAGCCGGCCGCCGCGCTCGTAGACACCCGCGACGATGTCGTCACGGATCGCCGTGCACACCGAGTGTGCCGGAATACGCATGACCGACCTCCGCTTTAATCCCCGTGAAACGCCGTCGATTGACGCTTGTTCAGTGACTCTATTGCAGGAAGCCTGAATTTCCGATGGCGGGCCTGAATCCATGGATATTTTTTGGACAGACGGCGTCCGGAAACGACGATGCCCCGACTCGGTGAGCCGGGGCATCAAAAGCGGTGGGAAGCCGCGAAGCGGTCGTCAGACGTTGACGCCGTGCGAGCGCAGGTAGGCGACCGGGTCGATGTCCGAGCCGTACTCCGCGGTCGTACGCGCCTCGAAGTGGAGGTGCGGTCCCGTGGTGTTGCCGGTGTCCCCGGAGAGGCCGATCTGCTGCCCCGGAGTGACGGCCTGCCCCACGGACACCCCGATGGACGACAGGTGGCCGAACATGGTGTACGTGCCGTCGTGCATCTTGACCACGACTTGATTGCCGTAGGCGCCGCCCCAGCCGGCCGTGACGACCGTGCCGGATCCGACGGCGTGGACCGAGGTGCCGGAGGAGGCGTGGAAGTCGACGCCGGTGTGGCTGCCGGAGGACCAGAGGGCGCTGCTGGCCTGGTAGCCGGTGGAGACGTACGAACCGGTGATCGGCATGACGAACGTGTTCAGGCGCTTGCGCTCGGCCTCGCGGGCGGCGCGCTCCTTGGCCTCGCGGAGCTTCGAGGCCTGCTCGGCGGCCTGCTTGCGGGCGGTCTGCTCGGCCTGCTTGCGCGCTGCGGCTTCGTCGGCGGCGCGCTGCTGCGCGAAGGCCTGGGCGTCGATCTGGTCGGCGACCGTGTCGTTGAGGGTGACGGCCTGGGTGAGCCCGGTCTGCTCGACGGAGGCTTCCGCGGCGAACGCGGGGGCGGCCAGGGTTCCGATCACGCCGGTGGTGGTGAGCGCCGCGACCCCGACGGCGGTCGTGGTGGTGCTGTGCACCCGGCTGCTCGTACGACGATGCTTGCCGGTGCCACAGGTGAACGCCATGTAGGGGCTGGTCCTTTCCTTCCCTCTCGCCTACCGGGTTAGCTGACGGGTTCGGAGCAGGAAGGTCTCCTACGGGCTCCCTCCGAAGAGGGCGTCCGATTCACCCCAGGGACTGCGTGGGTCCCCGGCTCCCCTGACTCACGTCACGGGGACTCGGCGATGACTGTCCGGTGCCGCGGGCGCGGCGCACTGCGTGACGAACAGCCGCACCGACGCTAAACGCGGTGTCTTTCGAACAACAAACGGATCACGATTTTTGTAACGCATCCCACAGGGCAGAAGGGCAACCGCCGTACGAATACGGACATCTTGGGACCGATGTCCGGAAAGGGAAGGGCCCTGACGGCTCTTCAGCCGTCAGGGCCCTCTTCCGTCGCACGGTTCTACTCGGCTGCCACCACGGTGACTTCACCGATTTCGAGGGCCCTCATCGGGTCCGCGATCTGTGCCGCGTCGCCGACCAGGACGGTCACCAGACGGTCCGTCGGGAAGGCGCTCACGGCCGCCGCGGTGGCCTCCACGGTGCCGGTGGCCGCCAGTTGCCGGTAGAGCGTCGCCTGGTAGTCGTCCGGCAGGTGCTGCTCGACCTGGTCCGCGAGCGTGCTCGCGACGGCCGCCGCCGTCTCGAACTTGAGGGGCGCGACACCCACCAGGTTCTGCACGGCGACATCGCGCTCGGTGTCGGTCAGGCCTTCGGCCGCGAGGGTGCGCAGCACCTTCCACAGGTCGTCGAGCGCCGGGCCGGTGTTGGGAGTGTCCACAGAACCGCTGATGGCGAGCATCGCGGCGCCCGTGCCGTCCGGCGCGGAGCGGAGGACCTGCCCGAACGCCCGTACGCCGTAGGTGTAGCCCTTCTCCTCGCGCAGGACGCGGTCCAGGCGCGAGGTGAGGGTGCCGCCGAGGCAGTAGGTGCCGAGGACCTGGGCGGGCCACACGCGGTCGTGCCGGTCGGCACCGACACGGCCGATGAGGAGCTGCGTCTGGACGGCTCCGGGGCGGTCGACGATGATCACGCGGCCGGTGTCGTCGGCGCTCACCGGCGGCACCAGACGCGGTTCGGCGGAGGAGCCGGTCCAGGAGCCGAGCGTGTCGGCGAGCAGTTCGTCGAGATCGACATCGGTCAGGTCACCGACGACGACCGCGGTGGCCGTGGCGGGGCGTACGTGCTTCTCGTAGAAGGCGCGAACGCCCGACGCGTCGATGTTCTGGACCGTCTCCTCGGTGCCCTGGCGGGGGCGCGACATGCGCGCGCTCGCCGGGAACAGTTCCTTGGAGAGCTCCTTGGCGGCACGACGGGCGGGGTTGGCCGTCTCGTGCGGGATCTCGTCCAGCCGGTTGGTCACCAGCCGCTCGACCTCGCTGTCCGCGAACGCGGGGGCCCGCAGGGCGTCGGCGAGCAGGCCGAGGGCCTTGGCCAGGCGCGAGACGGGCACTTCGAGGGACAGGCGTACGCCGGGGTGGTCGGCGTGCGCGTCGAGCGTGGCGCCGCAACGCTCCAGTTCGGCGGCGAAGTCCTCGGCAGAGTGCTTGTCGGTGCCCTCGGAGAAGGCGCGCGCCATGATCGTGGCGATGCCGTCCAGGCCCGCCGGCTCGGCGTCCAGCGGCGCGGCGAGGATCACCTCGACGGCGACGACCTGCTGACCGGGGCGGTGGCAGCGCAGCACGGTCAGACCGTTGTCCAGGGTGCCGCGCTCGGGGGCGGGGAACGCCCACGGCTTCGGCTGTCCTGCCTGGGGCTGTGGGTGGAAGTCCATGGTGGCGAGCTCGGTCACTTCGCCGCCTCCTCGTCGGTCTCGTCGGCGGAGCCGGCCGCGTCGGCGGCTTCGGCTGTGGTCGGTTCGTAGACGAGCACCGCGCGGTTGTCGGGGCGCAGACGGGCCTTGGCGGCCTCCTGGACCTCCTCCGCCGTGACGTCGAGGACGCGCTGTACGGCGGTCAGAGCGAGCTGCGGGTCGCCGAACAGGACGGCGTACCGGCACAATTCGTCGGCGCGGCCGGCGACGGTACCGAGCCGGTCGAGCCACTCGCGCTCCAACTGGGCCTGGGCGCGCTCCATTTCCCCGGCCGTGGGGCCCTCCTCGGCGAACCGGGCGAGCTCCTCGTCGACGGCGGCCTCGATGACCGGGACCTCGACGTCGCCGGACGTCTTCACATCCAGCCACCCCAGGGAGGGCGCTCCGGAGAGCCGCAGCAGGCCGAACCCGGCCGCGACGGCGGTGCGGTCACGGCGTACGAGCCGGTTGTAGAGCCGGGAGGACTCGCCGCCGCCGAGGACGGTGAGCGCCAGGTCGGCCGCGTCGCACGCGCGCGTGCCGTCCTCCGGGAGGCGGTAGGCGGCCATCAGGGCGCGCGCCGGGACGTCCTCCTCGACGACCTCGCGGATCTGCTCACCGACGATGTCGGGCAGCGATCCGTCCCGCGGGGCGGGCTTGCCGTCGTGCCCGGGGATGGAGCCGAAGTACTTCTCGACCCAGGCGAGCGTCTGCTCCGGGTCGATGTCGCCGACGACCGACAGGACAGCGTTGTTGGGCGCGTAGTTGGTACGGAAGAACGCGCGGGCGTCCTCCAGGGTGGCCGCGTCCAGGTCCGCCATCGACCCGATCGGGGTGTGGTGGTACGGGTGGCCCTCGGGGTACGAGAGCGCGGTGAGCTTCTCGAAGGCGGTGCCGTACGGGACGTTGTCGTAACGCTGGCGGCGCTCGTTCTTCACGACGTCGCGCTGGTTCTCCATGGACTCGTCGTCCAGCGCCTCGAGCAGCGATCCCATGCGGTCGGCCTCCAGCCAGAGGGCGAGCTCGAGCTGGTGGGCGGGCATGGTCTCGAAGTAGTTGGTGCGCTCGAAGCTCGTCGTGCCGTTGAGCGAGCCGCCGGCGCCCTGGACGAGTTCGAAATGACCATTGCCATGAACCTGCTTGGAGCCCTGGAACATCAGGTGCTCGAAGAGGTGGGCGAGTCCGGTCCGGCCCTTGACCTCGTGGCGCGAGCCGACGTCGTACCAGAGGCACACCGCGGCGACCGGGGTCAGATGGTCCTCGGAGAGCACCACGCGCAGGCCGTTGGCCAGGCGGTGCTCGGTCGCTGTCAGGCCGCCGGAGCCTGCCTCAGCTGTGGCCGTGTGACCCATGGGCATGTACGTCCCTTCGATCGCGGAACTGCGTCATTCCTGTCGGTCCTGCCACTGTATGCAAGCGCGTGGACGGCTGGCGAAGTTCCCGCGCCTCGTACGCCGAGAGCGAGACTCGCGCGTGTCCCCGGCGCGCCCGGGGAAGGCCTCCGGGATCCGCCGCGAACGCCCTCGGGGACCGCCGTGCACCGGCCGGACGTACTCGCGGGCCACCCGCGCACCGGGCCCGGACAGCCGCTCGGGAACGGTCCCGGCGGCGCCCGCGGAGCCTGCCCGAGGGGCGCAACGGACGGGTCGCGGTCGGGGTTGTCAGTGGGGCGGTCCACAATGGTGCGCGTCAGAACCCGTTCATGCCCCGGCAGAGACTGTGAAGGAGCCGCAGCAGCGATGGCCCGCCGCAGCACGAAGACCCCGCCGCCCGACGACTCGTACGAGGAGAAGATCCTCGACATCGACGTCGTGGACGAGATGCAGGGCTCCTTCCTCGAATACGCGTACTCGGTCATCTACTCGCGAGCCCTGCCGGACGCCCGCGACGGCTTGAAGCCGGTGCACCGCCGCATCGTGTACCAGATGAACGAGATGGGCCTGCGCCCCGACCGCGGCTATGTGAAGTGCGCCCGTGTCGTCGGCGAGGTCATGGGTAAGCTGCACCCGCACGGCGACGCGTCGATCTACGACGCACTGGTGCGTCTGGCGCAGCCCTTCTCCATGCGCGTACCCCTGGTCGACGGCCACGGCAACTTCGGCTCCCTCGGCAACGACGACCCGCCGGCGGCGATGCGTTACACCGAGGCCCGGATGGCCGACGCGACGTCGCTGATGACCGAGTCGATCGACGAGGACACCGTCGACTTCACGCCCAACTACGACGGCCAGGAGCGGGAGCCGGTGGCCCTTCCGGCCGCCTTCCCGAACCTGCTGGTCAACGGCTCGTCGGGCATCGCCGTCGGCATGGCCACGAACATGCCGCCGCACAACCTCGGCGAGGTCATCGCCGCCGCCCGGCACCTCATCCGCTACCCGGGCGCCGACCTCGAGACGCTGATGAGGCACGTCCCGGGACCCGACCTGCCCACCGGCGGCCGCATCGTCGGTCTCTCCGGGATCAGGGACGCCTACGAGTCGGGCCGCGGCACCTTCAAGATCCGTGCCACGGTGTCGGTGGAGGACGTCTCGGCGCGCCGCAAGGGCCTCGTCGTCACCGAACTGCCCTTCACCGTGGGTCCGGAGAAGGTGATCTCCAAGATCAAGGACCTGGTCGGCTCGAAGAGGCTCCAGGGCATCGCCGACGTCAAGGACCTCACCGACCGTGCGCACGGCCTGCGCCTGGTCATCGAGATCAAGAACGGCTTCGTGCCGGAGGCGGTCCTCGAACAGCTCTACAAGCTGACGCCGATGGAGGAGTCCTTCGGCATCAACAACGTGGCGCTGGTGGACGGTCAGCCGCTCACCCTGGGCCTCAAGGAGCTGCTGGAGGTCTATCTCGACCACCGCTTCGACGTCGTGCGCCGCCGGAGCGAGTTCCGCCGCACCAAGAAGCGTGACCGGCTGCACCTGGTCGAGGGTCTCCTCGTCGCCCTCCTGGACATCGACGAGGTCATCCGCCTCATCCGCTCCAGCGACAACTCGGCGCAGGCCAAGGAACGCCTGATCGAGCACTTCTCGCTCTCCGAGATCCAGACGCAGTACATCCTCGACACGCCGCTGCGCCGCCTCACCCGGTTCGACCGCATCGAGCTGGAGTCGGAGCGCGACCGTCTCAACGGCGAGATCGACGAGCTCACCGGAATCCTGGATTCGGACGCCGAGCTGCGCAAGCTGGTCTCCGGCGAACTGGCCGCGGTGGCAAAGAAGTTCGGCACCGACCGGCGCACGGTGCTCCTGGAGTCCGCGGGCGCCCCCGCCCCGACCGTCTCGCTCCAGGTCGCCGACGACCCGTGCCGCGTCCTGCTGTCCTCCACGGGGCTGCTGGCGCGTACGGTGACCGGTGAGCCCTTCGGGCAGGACCCGGACGGCAAGCGCGCCAAGCACGACGTGATCGTCTCCGCCGTGCCGGCTACGGCGCGGGGCGAGGTCGGCGCGGTCACGTCCCTGGGCCGCCTCCTGCGCCTGAGCGTGATCGACCTCCCGCAGCTCCCCGAGACGGCGTCCGCACCCAATCTCTCCGGGGGCGCTCCGATCTCGGAGTTCCTGCCCGCCCTCGAGCCGGACGAGACCGTGATCTGTCTGACGACGCTCGACGAGACGTCTCCCGGTCTCGCGATCGGCACGGCGCAGGGTGTCGTCAAGCGTACGGTGCCCGACTACCCCTCGAACAAGGAGGAGTTGGAGGTCATCACCCTCAAGGACGGCGACCGGATCGTCGGCGCCGTCGAGCTGCGCACCGGCGAGGAGGACCTGGTCTTCATCACGGACGACGCCCAGCTCCTGCGCTACCAGGCTTCCCAGGTGCGCCCGCAGGGCCGTGCCGCGGGCGGCATGGCGGGCATCAAGCTGACGGACGGCGCGAAGGTGATCTCGTTCACCGCGGTCGACCCGGCGGTCGACGCGGTGGTCTTCACGGTGGCGGGTTCGCGCGGGACGCTGGACGACTCCGTCCAGACGACGGCCAAGCTGACCCCGTTCGACCAGTATCCGCGCAAGGGCCGCGCCACGGGCGGTGTGCGCTGCCAGCGGTTCCTGAAGGGCGAGGACTGCCTGTCGCTGGCCTGGGCCGGTCCGGTGCCGGGGCGCGCGGCGCAGAAGACCGGCATGCCGGTCGACCTGCCGGAGATCGACCCGCGCCGTGACGGCTCGGGCGTGTCGCTGGGCAGGCCGGTGTCGGTGGTGGCCGGCCCGGTGTAGGCCGCCGGCCCGGTGCAGCCCGCGGTCAGCCCTCCGGGCTGGGCTCCGGCTCCTGTACGTAGCGGAGGACGCCCCACATGCTGTGTTCGTCGGCGTGTGGGGCGTCCTCTTTGCATGCCTCCAGTTCCTTGGCCAACGCCGCCGTGTCGATCCCGGAGCCGATGAGGACGAGCTGGGTGAGCCGCTCGTCCGCAGCGGTCCAGGGCTCCGGATAGAAACGCAGGAACCGCCCGACGGCATGCACCGCGTACCGGTTGCGAAGGTCCTGGACGCCGAAGTCGACGTACCCCTTGATCCGGTAGAGCCCCTCGGGCCGACTGTCGAGGAAGGTCATCAACTGTCGTGGACCGAGCGGGACTTCGGAGCTGAAGGAGAGGGAATCGTAGGCGGAGTGGAGATGGAGGTGGCCGTGAGCCTCGAGGCCGCGCTCTTCGTGGCCACCGTCCCCCGAATGGCCGTCGCCCCCTTCGCTCTGGTTGACCTCGTCGCCGTCGTCGCTGCGATGGAGATCGTCGAAGGACAGTTGTCCGATGCGCTCCTCGCCGGGCCGGCAGTCGAAGAGGAATTCCGGATCGACACGGCCGTAGGTGGCGGGGACGACCGCGGCCCGGTCGGCGAGCTCCCGGACGACGCCCAGTACACGCCCCGCGTCCTCGGCCCGGTCGATCTTGTTCACGACGACGAGATCGGCGAGGGCGAGGTGCCGGTCGATCTCAGGATGCTTCTCGCGCGTGCCGGCGAACTCGGCGGCGTCGACGACCTCGACGAGCCCTCCGTACACGATTCCCGGATGCTCGCTGGCGAGCACCATGCGCACGAGTTCCTGGGGCTCGGCGAGCCCGCTCGCCTCGATGACGATGACGTCGATCCGGGCGGAGGGTTGAGCGAGCCGGTCAAGATATTGATCAAGTTCGCTGACATCGACCGCACAGCACAGACATCCGTTGCCGAGCGAGACGGTGGAGTCGCCGAGCGCTCCGGCCACCGCCATCGCGTCGATCTCGATCGCGCCGAAGTCGTTGACGACGGCTCCGATCCGGCTGCCACCGCTGCGGTGCAGGAGATGGTTGAGCAGTGTGGTCTTGCCGGAACCCAGGAAGCCGGCGAGAACGACGACCGGGATCTGACGGGTACTCGACCGACTCACCACGCGCCCTCTCTGAACCTGTGCGCGCACCGGCTCGCAGGACCGGCGCTCACGCGGGGGATGAATGGGGATTGAATGCCGACCCAGCATACGAGTGAGGGGAAACGCCCCGAAGTGAACGATTGTTAGCGGCGCTCGCGGGGCACACGTTGGACATGGCGCCGGTGGATGCGACCCGCACATCCCTCCGTGCGCCTCCTCTCCGCCTCCCCGCCGATCAGAGCCGCTCGGCAACACTGGGAGACGGCAAGCGCGTCGCCCACCGCTCGCCGGTCCGCTCCCTGTCGCCCCACAACCGACGACCGGCGGACGGTCGCCTGATTCGGGGGTTGGCATGGCCACAATGAAAGTCAAGGTTCATGGGTTGCGCTCCGCCGCCGCCGCGGCGGTCGGCCTGTTGGCGGGGGCCGCCGTCACCCTCGTCGCGCAGCGAGCCACCCTTGACGCGCTGCACGCGCGGATCGAGCTGCTGGAGCAGGCCGCCCAGACCCAGCGCCAGGCCAATCTCGCTCACCAGCAGCGACTCCACTGGGAACTGCTGAGCAAGGCCATGGACGATCCCGAGCTGGCCGAGGTCCTGGACGCGTACGACGGGACCGTGTCCCCAAGGAAACAGCGCCAGTTCCTGTTCAGTAACGCCTTGTACACGAACGCGCTCTGCTACTACCGCATGGGCAACATGACCCGGGAGGAATTCTTCGGCTTTGCCCGCGGGTGGCTCCAAAACCCGATCTTCCGCGAGTACTGGTACGCAACACGCCCTCATCGGGCAACTCTGATCAGCACATCGGAAGAAGCTCAAATCGGACTTATGGTCGAGGGCTTCCTCGCACAAATGGAGGAAGCCGATGCAGATGAGTGGTGGGTAGTGGGCGAACCGTCGAGCGAGTAGCGCCCGACACCTGTCGCACTCCGGCGCAAACGCGTCCACTTGCGCCACCCTGCTGGGCGAATCACACGGTCGGGCGATAACGAACGGGTAAACCAGCGCGTTTCCCCAGATGCCAACAGGGTTGACTACTGCGCAATCACGTATTGGGTCGATCCCCACCGAACGTCGTCGCTCCACGCCGCCCGGTCCGAGGTTGCGGCCCCACAGGGCCGCAACGCGCCGCGCAGCAACAGCGCGCAGGCAATCCCACCTCGAGATCAAAGGGAAGCAAGAAGAGTGAGCCACATCATCCGTCGGATCGGCACTCCTCCCGTCATGCGGGGCAGTACGTCAGGTGCCAATTGCCCGGACATTTTCGAACTGTCCGACGGTACGTTCGCCGTGATCGGGACAGATGTCACCGAGAAGCTCGACGCCGAACTACCCTTCGATGCTTCCCGCGCGGACTACGAGCGAATCGTCGTAGTCTCCCGCGAAACCCTCATTCACGCGAAGGCGGATATTCCCGACGCATAGGCGGCTGAACGCCACAAACTCGCTCGAGCATCGGCACAAGCGCACGTCGTCGTGCGTTCGCTTCGCCCTGGGTAGCCCCGTTCCGCATGCCACCCCGCGTGGTTGGCGGTCACAGGTCGTTCAGCAACTTGACCTCACAATCACCGCACGAAAGGCCAAGACAATGACTACTGTCATCCGTCGAATTGGTGCCCCTCCCCGTGCACGAGGCAGCGCATCAGGTCAGTCCTGTCCCGACATCTTCGAGCTGAGCGACGGCAGTTTCGCCGTCATCGGGCGCGATGCAACCCTGGAGCTCGAGCCAGAGCTCCCGTCCGATGCCGCACGAGCCGACTACGAGCGGATCGTGGTCATCACACGCGAGACACTCCTGCGGGCCAAGGACGACATTCCGCCCGCCTAGCGGCAGCGTTTCCGGAACAACCACCACCCGGGCTCGGCAACGACTTGTTGCCGGGCCCGTTTCGATCTCCGGGCGGCTCGGTCTCCGGTCAGCCGCGCGCAGGCACCGCCACCGGCGGAACCGGGCCCACATAACGAGCCGCCGGACGGATGATCTTTGAGTCCTGTGCCTGTTCCATGATGTTCGCGCTCCAGCCGACCACGCGGGCGGCGGCGAAGGTGGGTGTGAACATCTCCCTGGGCAGCCCGCAGAGTTCCATGACCACGCCGGCGTAGAACTCCACGTTGGTGTGCAGCTCGCGGCCCGGCTTGAGTTCGGCCAAGATCGCCTCCACCTGTCGTTCCACTTCGACCGCGAACTCCACGAGCGGGCCACCGAACCCCTGAGCCATCTCGCGGAGCATCCGCGAGCGCGGGTCCTCCGTGCGGTAGACGGGGTGCCCGAAACCCATGATGCGCTCGCCGGCGAGCACGCGTTCGCGGATCCAGGGGTCGATGCGGTCGGGGGTCGCGATCGCGTCAAGGGTGTCCAGGGCACGGCTGGGAGCGCCTCCGTGGAGCGGACCGGAGAGAGCCCCGACCGCACCCACGAGGCAGGCGGCCACATCCGCGCCGGTCGAAGCGATCACCCGTGCCGTGAACGTTGATGCATTGAATCCGTGATCAATGGTTGAGATGAGGTATTGCTCGACTGCACGGGCGCGGGCGTCGTCCGGCTCCAAACCCGTCAACATGTACAGGTAGTTGGCGGCGTACCCCAAGTCCTCACGTGGCTCCACAGGGTCCAGTCCCTGCCCGAGCCGGTACAGCGCGGCGAGGAGGGTCGGGACGGCCGCCGTCGCGGCGAGGCCGTCGTCGCGGCGGCGGCCGGCGTCGATGTCGTACACCGGACGGAACCCCAGCGAGGCCCCCAGCAGCGACAACGCGGTGCGCAGCCCGGCGAGGGGGCCCGCCGGTCCGGTCGCCGCCGCGATCGCCGGCAGCGCGGCACGCACGTCGTCCGGCAGTCGGCGCAGTCGCGCGGTCCGCTCGGCGAAGGCGGCGCAGCGACCCTCGTCGGGCAGCTCGCCGTGGGCCAGCAGATGCCAGACCTCCTCGAAGCCACAGGCCCGCGCGAGGTCGACGGCCGAGTACTGACGGTAGTGGTAGAAGCCCTCCAGCCCTCTGACGTCACCCAGTTCGGTGTCGGTGACGACGACTCCGGCGAGACCTCGCGGAACATCGGCACGTGCGTCTGCGACTACGTCGGCAGAGGTGAACGCGGCTTGGTTGATCGGCATGTTTCCTCCCTGGACTTGATTCGACTGTCCATGCTTGACTCTCTAACTGTCAATATTGATTGAATCAATATGCCGATCCACAGATACGGTGGCGCTCATGAGGGATCGAGAAGCGGCAGCATCCGCCCACGAGGGCCGACGGCTCAGCACCAAGGAGACCGCCGAGCTGCTCGGTGTGAAGCCGGAGACCGTGTACGCGTACGTGAGCCGCGGTCAGCTCAGCAGCAGGCGGGAGCCGGGAGGGCGCGGGAGCACGTTCGACACCAAGGAGGTCGAGGCCCTCGCACGGCGCAACAGACGGGAGGGCGGCGGCAGTTCGAGCGGTGGCGGCGAGCTCTCCGTCCGCACCCGCATCACGCTGATCGACAAGGACCGGTACTACTTCCGTGGCGTCGACGCGACGGAGCTGGCCGCCCGGTACTCCTACGAGGAGATCGCCGAGTGGCTGTGGACCGGCGAGCTGCGCCCCGGGATCACGTTCACGGCCCCGGAGGGGGCCGTGGCGGCGGCCCGGCGCAGCGTCGAGGCACTGCCCGAGCACAGCGGCCCGACCGACCGGTTGCGCGTCGCGGCGATCGCCGCGGCGGCCTCCGACCCCCTGCGTTTCGACCTCTCCGAGAGCGCCGTGCTGGGCACCGGACGCACCCTCATCCCCACCCTCGTCGCCGCGCTTCCGACCGTGCGGCACGACCACCGCGACGAAGGTCCACTGGCCCGCCGGCTGTGGGCACGGCTCAGCGGACGCGCACCCGACGAGGCGTCAGTACGTGTGCTGGACACGGCACTCGGACTGCTCGTCGACCACGACCTGGCCGCCTCGACACTGGCGGTCCGGGTCGCGGCGTCGGCCCGCGCCCATGCGTACGCGGCCGTGTCGGCCGGCTTCGGCGTCCTCGAAGGGCCCCTGCACGGGGCAGCCAGCGGGCTCGCGCACCGACTGCTGCTGGACGTTCTGGACCAGGGCACCGCCGCTCCCGTGGTCGCCGACGAACTGCGCGCCGGGCGCCGCGTCCCCGGACTCGGTCACCGGCTCTACCCCGGCGAGGATCCACGCGCGCGTGCCCTGTTCGCCCTCCTGGAGGAGGTGCCCGGTGCGGAGCCCGCTCTGGCGGCGGCCCGCGACGTGGTGACCACCACGGCCAGACACGCTCCTCTGCACGCCAATGTCGATCTCGCACTGGCCGTTCTCACCGTCTCGTCCGGCATGCCTGCCTCGGCGGGAGAGACGGTCTTCGCCGTCGCCCGGACGGCGGGCTGGATCGCCCACACCCTGGAGGAGTACGCGGAGCGACCCTTGCGGATGCGGCCGAGCGGCCATTACGTGGGCGAGCGGCCGCCCCAGCCGCTCCCGCGCTAGACGGCGCACGCCGGGCGCGGAGAAAGGACTGTGCGCACCGTCCAGGCACCATCTCGCCACGCGCGCTTCCGCGCGCCCGGCCACGCGCCCGGACGCCCCCTGGCGCGCCCCCGGTGGGCGGGGAAGTCGCCCCGGGCGAAGTCAGGTTAGGCTCACCTCTGTGAGTACGTGCACGACTGTGTCGCGGCAGCTCGACGAGCCATTTTCCGGGACCGCGGCCACTGCGAGGACATGGCTGCTCATCGAGCAGCCCGGACCCTGGGGTGCCAAGGCGCTCACTTCGAGCCACCTGGATCCCGCGCTCGGCCGCGCCCTCGAAGCGGCCGCGCAGGGCACCGGGGTGCGCATCGCGCTCATCCGGCGTCCCGGGCGCCATGCCGACTGCGGTCCACTCGCCGAACGGCAGGTGTATGTGGCCCACACCACCCCGGGAAACGCCTGGGTGCACAGCGCCATGACGCGCGATCCCGGGGACTTGCTCGACCTCGACTTCTCGGCGCTCGGCGCGGGCGACCCGCACTCCTTCGACGAGGTGCTCCAAGGACGGCACCACACGGGCGATCCGCTGGCCCTCGTCTGCACCAACGGCAAGCGCGACCGCTGCTGCGCCCTGCTCGGACGCCCTCTGGCGGCGGAACTGGCCGCCTCCGGCGTCGGTGGCATCTGGGAGGTCACCCATCTGGGTGGTCATCGCTTCTCTCCCACCGTGCTGGTCCTGCCGTACGGGTACGCCTACGGCCGTGCCGAGGCCCATACCGTCAAGGAGGTCCTCCAGGGCGTCCGGGAGGGCCGGGTCGTCACCGAGGGGTGTCGCGGGAACTCCGCCTGGGAACGCCCCGGCCAGGCGGCCGAGCTGGCCGTACGGACGGCTTCGGGGGAACAGGCCGCCGACGTCCTGACGGTGATCCGTACGGACGGCAGCGCGCCGCGCTGGGAGGTCACCGTCGCCCACTCCGACGGCCGGTTGTGGCGGGTCGTCGTCGCGCGGGGTGCCTCGCTGCCGCCCCGCCCGGAGAGCTGCGGTTCGGCGCTCGGTTCACCCGCGCGGATGGACGTGGTGGCCGTACGCCAGCTCGAGGCGACGGCTGTCGCCGTGGCCTGCTGACGGCCCGGTCCCTGGTTCGACCGAGGCCGGGTGCGTCGCACGAAACCGGGCGCGCCGCACGAAACGGCCGGAAGCCGTGGCAGGCGCCCACCGTCGGATCCCCGGCGCTGCGGTCGCACCACAGCCGCCTCGGGCATTGATCAAGAGATCCACACCACACTCTCTGTGGAGGGACGAGGCACCGCCGTACGGTCGTGGGCATGAGCCCCACTCCCCTCGCACGACGACTGCGCCTCGGTCTGCCACGGCGGGTGTTCGCTCAGGTGCTGCTGATGCAGATCTCGATCGCGGCGGGAGTCGCCGTGCTCGCCACCGGCCTGTTCCTGGCGCCGCTGAGCGCACAGCTGGACGACCAGGCCATGCAGCGCGCCCTGGCGATCGCGCGGACCACGGCCGCCCAGCCCCAGATAGCCGAGGACCTCCAGACGACAGCCCCCTCCAGGACCGGCCCCGTGCAGGTCGAGGCCGAGCGGATACGGAAGGCGAGCCGCGCCGACTACGTCGTCGTGATGAACATGCGGGGCATCCGCTGGTCGCACACGGAGCCCGCACGGATCGGCGAACCGGTCTCGACGAGCCCGCGGCAGGCCCTGGCCGGCAGGGACGTGATGGAGATCGACACCGGAACTCTGGGACGGTCCGCACGGGGAAAGGTGCCGCTGCGCGACGCCGCCGGCCGGATCGTCGGCGCGGTGTCGGTGGGTATCAAGTACGACAGTGTGCGGGCCCGGCTGATCGACGCGATCCCGGGGTTGTTCGCGTACGCGGGCGGGGCCATGGCCGTCGGCGCGCTGGCCGCGTATCTGATCTCCCGCAGAGTCCAGCGCCAGACCCATGACCTGGCCTTCTCCGATATCTCGGCGCTGCTCGCGGAACGTGAGGCGATGCTGCACGGCATCCGCGAGGGCGTGGTCGCCCTGGACCGGGGCGGTCGCGTACGCCTGCTCAACGACGAGGCGCAGCGGCTGCTCGGGGTCGGCGCCGAGGCCGTCGGGCGGGCACTCGACGACGCGCTGGGTCCAGGCCGTACGACGGATGTGCTGGCGGGACGCGTCACCGGCACGGACCTGCTCACCGTCCGTGGCCAGCGCGTCCTGGTCGCCAACCGGATGCCCACCGAGGACGGCGGCGCCGTCGCCACCTTGCGCGACCGGACCGAACTGGAGCAGCTCGGCCGTGAGCTCGACTCCACGCACGGACTGATCGACGCCTTGCGCGCGCAGGACCATGAGCACGCCAATCATCTGCACACGCTCCTGGGACTGCTCGAACTGGAGATGTACGACGACGCCGTGGAGTTCGTCGGGGAAGTGGTCGGCGACCACAGGGTCACCGCGGAACAGGTCACCGAGAAGATCCATGATCCGCTGCTCGCCGCGCTCCTCGTCGGCAAGGCGACCGTGGCGACGGAGCGGGGCGTGGCGCTGTGGATCTCGGACCGGACGCTGCTCCCGGACCGGTTGGTCGATCCGCGTGGGCTCGTCACCGTCGTCGGGAACCTCGTCGACAACGCGCTGGACGCCGTCGCGGGTGCGCCGCACGCGCGCGTGGAGGTCGAATTGCGCGCCGAGGGGCGAACCGCCGTACTGCGGATACGGGACACCGGGCCCGGCGTCCCCGAGGAGCGGCGGGAGTTGGTCTTCACGGACGGCTGGAGCACGAAGCAGCCGCCCGCGCACGGCAAGCGTGGAATCGGGCTCTCCCTGGTGCGGCGCCTCGCCGAGCGGCAGGGAGGCAGTGCGGAGGTGGCCGACGCGGAGGGCGGCGGCGCGGAGTTCACGGTCGTCCTGCCGGAAGCGCTGACGGACCCGTCGCTGGCGCCGAAGGCTGCCCCCGGAAGCACCGTGAACGCCACGAACACCTGGAATGCCGGGAACACCGGGACCGGCTGGAGCGCCGGGAACTCCGACGGGGAGCCGGGATGATCGAGGTTCTGGTCGTGGACGACGACGCGCGGGTCGCGCGCGTCAACGCCGCCTACGTGGAGAGGGTGCCGGGCTTCCGTGTCGCGGGGCAGGCGCACAGCGCGGCCGAAGCGCTGCGCCGGATGGAAGGGCTGCCGCGCCCGGACCTCGTCCTGATGGACCACCATCTGCCGGACGAGTCAGGCCTCGCGGTCGTCCAGGAGATGCGCCGACGGGGCCATCAGATCGACGTGATCATGGTGACGGCCGCGCGTGACCTCACGACCGTACGGGCGGCGTTGCGGCAGGGCGTACTGCAGTACCTGGTCAAGCCGTTCTCGTTCGCCGGGCTGCGGGCCAAACTGGAGACGTACGCCGACCTGCGACGCACGCTCGACCGCGGCGGCACGGCCGAGCAGTCCGATGTGGACCTGATCTTCGGGGCGCTCTCCTCGGGGGCCGTGCCCGACCTGCCCAAGGGGCACTCCCCCGCGACGGCGAACCTCGTACGGCGCGCCCTGCTGAACGCCGAGGGCTCGCTGTCCGCCCAGGAGGTCGCGGAGGAGACCGGGCTGAGCCGGCAGACCGCACAGCGGTATCTGAAGCTCCTGGAGCGTACGGGGAAGGTGCGTCTGACCCTCCGCTACGGCGACGCGGGCCGCCCGGAGCACCGCTACGTGTGGGCCACCCGCGTCTGAGGATCTACCCGAAGCGGGAACGGCCGCCCCGTCGCCCGTACGACCGGCGGGGGCACGGTCGTACGGGCGACGGGGCGGCTCGGCGCGTTCCGGGCCGGAGGTGGTCAGCCGACCGCCTTCTTCACGAACTCCGTGGTGTACGTCTTGCTCAGGTCCACGTCGGCGTTCTTGATGTTCGGGTTGAACGCCTTGAGGACCTTCTCCACGGTCTCGGGACCGTTCTCGGGCATCACGCCGTCCACGGTGAACATCGGCAGCGTGCTCTCGATCGCCCCGGCGTACAGCGTCTGGTTGCCCTGGGAGTAGTCGGCGGGCATCTTGGCGGCGATCTCGGAGGCGCTGTGAGCGGACATCCACCGAAGGGTCTTCACGAAGGCGTTGGCCAGCTTCTGGACCGTCTCCTTGTGACCGTTGACCCAGTCCGTCTGCATGTACAGACTTGACGACGGGTACGGCCCGCCGAGCGCCTTCTGCGAGCCCTCGGGTGTGCGCATGTCGATGAGGACCTTACCGAGGTTCTTCTCCAGGACCGTGGCGACGGTGGGGTCCGTCGTCATGCCGCCGTCGATGGCGCCCTGCTGGAGGGCGGAGACGAACGTCGGTCCGGCGCCGACGGCGACCGGGGTGAACTCGCTGACCTTCACGCCGTTCTTGACGGCGAGGTACTTCGTCAGGAAGTCGGTCGAGGAACCCAGTCCGGTGACACCGAGCTTCCTGCCCTTGAAGTCCTTGGGTGACGTGATGTCGCCCGCACGCTTGTCGGAGACGATCTCGACCTCACCCGGAGCGTGCGAGAACTGCACGACGGACTCGACGGCCTTGCCCTTGGTCTGCAGATCGAGAGTGTGGTCGTAGAAGCCCACGGCTCCCTGCACCTGTCCCGAGACGAGGGCGGTCTCGGCCTGGACACCGGCCGGCTCGCTGAGGAGCTCGACGTCCAGACCGGCGTCCTCGAAGTAGCCGAGCCGCTGGGTGAGCATCGCCGGCAGGTAGATGACCTTGTCCAGCCCACCGACCATGATCTTGACGTGCTCCCCCTTGCCGCCACCCCCGCCGCCGGAGCCGGCGGTGGTGCCGGCCGCGTCATTGGCGCAGGCGGTGAGCGAGGAGAGAGCGAGCAGACCGGCGGCTGCCAGCGCGGAGTATCTGGCGGTCTTACGCATGGTGGTTCACGTCCTTGTGAGTGGAGGGGAAGCCGCGCCTACGTACGGCGGGATCGTGCGTACGGGCGGACCCGTGGGTGCGAGAGGGAGAGGTCGAGGAAGAGGCCTTGAGGGCGCGGGGGTCAGCGGTCGGATTCCGACGGCTTCCAGCGGAAGATGCGGCGTTCGCCGAATGTCAGCAGTCCTTCGGCGAGCAGGGCGACGACGGCGAGGATGACCATCGCCGCGTACACCCCTGCCGCGTTGAAAGTGCCCTGCGACTGCGCGACGAGCAGGCCGATGCCCTTGGTGGCGCCGATGTACTCGCCGACGATCGCGCCGATGAGGGCGAACCCGAAACTGACATGAAGACTCGTGAAGATCCACGAGGTGGCGGACGGTATGACGACCTGCAGCGTCACCCTGCGGTCGCTCGCGCCGAGGATCCGGGCGTTGGCCACCAGGTTCCGGTCGACCTCCCGGGCGCCCTGGAAGGCGTTGAAGAACACCGGGAAGAAGACGAGCACCACGGCCGAGGCGACCTTGGACGCCGGTCCGAGCCCGAACCAGATCACGAAGATCGGTGCGAGGACGATCCTCGGTATGGAGTTGAGCACCTTGATGTATGGACCAAGGATGTCTGCGAGCAAGGTGACGCGCCCCAGCGCGATACCGAAGAGCACGCCGGCGACGACACCGATGACCCAGCCGAGCAGCGCCTCGTGAAGCGTGTACCAGATCTGTTCGCCGAGCGGACCGAGCGCGGTTCCGTGCATCACCCAGGTCTGGATCTGCTCCCAGATCTTCGACGGCATGGAGAAGTTGAAGGGGTCGATGACCTTGGCTCGCGAGAGCACCTCCCACAGGCCGAGCACGGCGACCAGGAGTAGCACCCGGGCGGCTGCCACCACGACCTTGCGTCTGCGGGCGGCACGGGCGCGGGAGTGCGCGCGGCCCGGAGTCTTGGCCGTGTCGACGACCGGAGCGCTGAGAACCTCAGGCGACATGGGCGGCGCCCCTTTCGCGGGTGATGCGGACCTCTTCGCCGAGGGACTCCCAGATCTCGCGGTAGATCTCGATGAACCGCGGCTCCAGGCGCACCGATTCGACCTTGCGCGGCCGTGGCAGATCGATGTCGAAGACCTGCTTCACGGTGGCGGGCCCCGCGGTCATCACGACGACCCTGTCGGCGAGCGCGATCGACTCCTCCAGGTCGTGGGTGACGAAGACGACCGAGGCGCCCGTGCCCTCCCACAGTTCGAGCAGTTCGTCGGACATCAGCGCCCTGGTCTGTACGTCGAGCGCGGAGAAGGGCTCGTCCATCAGCAGGATCTCGGGGTCGTTGACGAAGGTGGCGGCGAGGGCGACACGCTTGCGCTGACCACCGGAGAGCTGGTGCGGATACCGGTCCTCGAAGGCCGCGAGCCCGACCCTGGCGAGCCATTCCCGGGCCCGTGCCTTCGCCTCGGCCTTGGGCACGCCGCGGAACCGGGGTCCGGCCATCACGTTGGACAGCACGGTGCGCCAGGGGAAGGTGGCGTCCTGCTGGAAGACGAAGCCGACCTTGTCCCCGACGCCGACGACGGGCTCCCCGGCGACCAGGACATCGCCCTCGGTGGGCTCCTCGAGACCGCTGACCAGGGTCAGCGTGGTGGACTTCCCGCAGCCGGTCGGTCCGACGACGGCCACGAACTCGCCCCGGCCGACGGTCAGGTCCAGCTCCCTGACGGCCGTGTGCAAACCCCCCGACGGGGTCTTGAAGATCTTGCTCGCGCCCCGCAGCTCGATGGCGGGGCCGGTGTCTGTGCTCATGGCCCGGGACCGTAGATGTGGGGCGGGCACACCATCAGTCTTCTGGGCGCAAGTCGTTCTTCTGCTCGCAAGGGGCTGTTGTGCTCATTTTGCTCGCGCTACAACAGCGGAGCCGAAACACGGGCGCAACACACGCCCAGGCCTTGAGAGAAAGAGGCCCGATGATTGACGTCCTGGTCGTGGACGACGATTTCCGCGTCGCCGAGATCAACGCGAAGTACGTGAGCAAGGTTCCCGGATTCCGGGTGGCCGCCCGCGCGCACAGTGCTGCCCAGGCTCTGGCCGCGATCGAGCGCACTCCCGTCGATCTGGTGCTGCTCGACCACTATCTGCCCGACCGGACGGGACTCGAACTCGTCCACCGGATGCGGGAGAACGGTCACGGCACCGACGTCATCATGATCACCGCGGCAGCCGATGTCGCCACCGTACGGGCGGCGATGCGTCTGGGTGCCCTGCACTACCTGATCAAACCGTTCACGTTCACCGCCCTGCGCACACGCCTCGACTCCTACGCCGCCCTGCGCCGTACCGTCGACCGGGTGGGCGCCAACAGTGTGACGGGCCAGGAACAGGTCGACCGGATCTTCGGGGCCTTGCGCACCGCCCCCACGCCGTCCTCCCCCGGGCTCCCCAGCGGTCACTCGGAACCGACCACGGACCTGATCTGCGATGTGCTGCACCAGGCGAACCAGCCGCTGTCGGCCCACGAGGTGGCTTCCGAGACCGGTCTGAGCCGATCCACCGCCCAGCGCTATCTGCGGCACCTGGAACAAGCGGGACGGCTGCGCCTCTCCCTCAAGTACGGCGACACCGGACGACCGGAACACCGCTACGCCTGGGTGGCGCCCTGAGCCGGCACTCCTGCGGCAACGGACTGCCGGAGTCATGCCGCCTCAGGGCGGGCGTACTCGACCCTCGCGGCCGTCAGACGGCCCCGGCGCCCGTGAGCGCGCGGACCTCGATCTCGGCGTGCTTGGCCTCGTCCGGCGGTTCCGCCGAGGTGACGGTGCCGAGCCAGCCGGCGACGAAGCCCAAGGGGACGGAGACGAGGCCCGGGTTCTGCAGCGGGAAGTACTCGAAGTCCACACCTGGGAAGAGCGATTCGGGGCTGCCCGACACCACCGGCGACAGCAGCACGAGCAACAGCGCGGGCACCAGACCGCCGTATACGGCCCACACGGCACCGCGCGTCGTGAAGGACCGCCAGAACAGGGAGTACAGCAGCACCGGCAGGTTCGCCGAGGCGGCGACGGCGAAGGCGAGCCCGACAAGGAAGGCCACGTTGAGATCGCGGGCGAGGAGGCTCAGGGCGATGCTGATCACGCCGATGCCGACCGACGCGGCGCGCGCCACCGTCACCTCGCCGCGCGGCTTCGCGCGGCGGCGGCGCAGCGAGCCGTACAGGTCATGGGCCACGGCCGCCGAGGACGCGAGGGTGACTCCGGCGACGACCGCGAGAATGGTTGCGAAGGCGATGGCGGCGACGATCGCGAACAGGACTGTTCCGCCGGTGGAGTTGGCCCCGCCGCCCAGGTCCAGGGCCAGCAGCGGAACGGCGGTGTTGCCCGCGGCGTTCGATCCACGCACCGCCTCGGGACCGACTACGGCGGCCGCGCCGAAGCCCAGCACGATCGTCATCAGGTAGAAGCCGCCGATGAGTCCGATCGACCACAGCACCGAGCGCCGGGCGGCCCGCGCGGTCGGCACGGTGTAGAAGCGCGACAGGATGTGCGGCAACCCGGCGGTGCCGAGCACGAGCGCGAGCCCGAGGCTCATGAAGTCGAAGCGTGCCGTCCAGTCGCCGCCGTACTTCAGCCCGGGTGCGAGAAAGTCCTTGCCGTGGCCGCTGCGCCGCGCGGCCGCCCGCAGCAGTTCGTTGATGTCTCCGTGGAATCGCATCAGGACCAGCACGGTGAGAGCGATGGCCCCGCCGATCAGCAGAACCGCCTTGACGATCTGGATCCAGGTGGTCGCCCGCATCCCTCCCATCGACACGTAGATCACCATGAGCGCGCCGACACCGATCACCGTCCAGTTGCGCGCCGCGTCGCTCGTGCCGCCCAGCAGCAGCGAGACCAGGCTCCCCGCGCCCACCATCTGCGCCACCAAATACAGCACGGACACGACGACCGAGGACGTTCCGGCCGCGATCCGCACCGGCCGCTCGTCCATCCGGGCCGCGACGACGTCGGCGAGCGTGAACCGCCCGCAGTTGCGCACCAGTTCGGCGACGAAGAAGAGAACGACCAGCCAGGCCACCAGGAATCCCACGGCGTACAGCAGACCGTCGTAGCCGTACAGGGAGATGAGTCCCGTGACACCGAGGAAGGAAGCCGCCGACATGTAGTCCCCGGAGAGGGCAAAACCGTTCTCCATCGGCGAGAACAACCGCCCGCCCGCGTAGAACTCCTCGGCCGAACCGTGCCGGTTGCGACTCACCCATGTCGTGATCGCCAGCGTGACCGCGACGAACGCGCTGAACAGCAGGAGCGCCAAGGTCTGATGGTGGCCGCTCACCGCTCACCACTCCTGGCGTTCCGGGTCATCTCCTGGGTGTCCCAGCGCAGTTCGAGCGCGGCCCGGTCCCGGCGCAGCCGAGCGTGCCGCGCGTACGCCCAGGCGAGCAGGAACGTCGTGAGGAACTGCCCGAGTCCCGCGAGCAGTGCCACGTTCACCGCGCCGGCGACGGGACGCGCCATGAACCCCGGCGCGGTGGTCGCGGCCACCACATACCCCACGTACCAGGGGAAGAAGACGGCGACAGCCGGAATCACGAACCTGCGGTACCGGCCGCGCACCTCCTGGAAGGCGGCGCTGCGCTGCACCTCGATGTAGACGCGGGCGGCGTCGCCCGTACGTCCTTCGTTCCCCGAGCGGGCGGCCGGCACGGCGGGAGCGAGCGCACCCGTGCCGTCCAACTCGCCCCAGCCGGAAGCGAGCGCGTCGTACCAGGGGTCGTCGAACCGGACCTCCCCCGTGTCGCCGCCGTCGTGCTTGTCCACCGAACTCTCCTTGTCCGCGACCCGTTTCCGCCGCGTGCCCAAGGATGTGCAGATCGGAGAGCTCCCTGACCCCTGTCTCCGCGCTCTTCACCCCATCAGGTGACGTCATCCCGCGGGCGGCCGCACGAGACCTTTCCCATAGGCGTAACGGACTGCTTGGGCACGGTCCTTGAGACCGGCTTTGGCGAAGAGATTGTTGATGTGGGTCTTCACGGTGGCCGTGGACACATGGAGCCTGCGGGCGATCTCGTGGTTGCTGAGGCCCTCGGCGATCAGCAGGAGAACCTCCGTCTCGCGCGAGGTGAGGCCGTCCGGGGCCTCTGGGGGCGGGCCGGGCTCCGGTTTCGGGGCCGACAGCCGTTCCAGCAGCCGTCGCTGGATGCTCGGCGAGAGCCCCGCGTCCCCGGAGAGCACGCTCTGCACGGCCCGCACGATTTCGTCACCTCCCGCGTCCTTGGTCAGATAGCCCCGGGCCCCGGCACGCAGCGCGGGGAACAGCGACTCGTCGTCCGCGAACGTCGTGAGCACGACGACCTGGGTCCCGGGATACTCGGCACGGATGCGCCGGGTCGCCTCGACCCCGTCACAGCGAGGCATGCGCAGATCCATCAGCACGACGTCCGGCGCGAGTTCGGCCACCAGCTCCACCGCCTCGGCCCCGTCACCGGCCGCTCCGACGACCTCGATCCCGGGCAGCAGCCCCAGCAGCATCACGATGCCCTCGCGCACGACGGTCTGATCGTCCGCGACCACGACCCTCGCCGGTCCCATGCGCTCCTCCCGCTCGGTCATACGGGCACCTTCAACGTCACCACGAACCCCTCCTCGCCCGGTCCGGCATCCAGCGAGCCGCCGAGCAGCTCGGCGCGCTCCCGCATGCCCAGCAGACCGTACCCGGCTCCCGAACCGCTGAGGTCACCCGGTTTTCCACCCGAATCCCGTACATCCAGCGTCACTTCGTGCTCGCCGTAGTCCAGCCGGATGTGTACCGCGGCCCCCGGAGCGTGCTTGCGTACGTTCGTCAGCGCCTCCTGCGCGACTCGGCGCACCGCTTGGGAAGCCTCAGCCGGAAGCGGCTGACGCTCGCCGGTGACGGTGACACCGGCGCGGTCGGCGGCGGCCACGAGTTCGCCGAGGAAGTCCTCCAGCGGAGTCATCTCGCCCCGGAGCGCGGAGAGTGCCTGCCGGGTCTCCGAGAGCCCCTCGCGGGCCATTCCCCGTGCTGCCACGACCCGTTCGAGAATGACCTCCCGGTCCGCCCCTCTCTCGATGAGCAGTCGTGCCGCCTCCAGATGCACGAGCTGCGCCGACAGGCTGTGGGCCAGGACGTCGTGGATCTCCCTGGCTATCCGCGCTCGCTCCCCGAGGGCCGCCGACTCTGCCTCGGCCGCGCGAGCAGCGCGCTCCTGGGCCAGCAGTCGCTGCGCACCGGCCCGCGCTTCCGCGTCGAGGCGCAGCACGTATCCAGCGAGCGCCAGTCCCACAGTTGTGGCCGCGGTGGTCAGCCAGGCGTCGTCGTCGAACGCCGCGTAGACGCTCAGCGCGACCGCAGTGGCCGGCAGGGCCGCCACGAGGGGCAGCCGTTCGATGGCCGCGACGGCACACCCACACAGCAGGACGAGCGCCGGGACCCGGAAGCCCGCTTGGTGCCCCACGGACGCGACCGCCAGCAGCAGGGCGAGCAGCGCCAAGGACGGCAGCAGACGATGCTCCAGGGTGGTCCGCCAGAGGCCCCAGGCGAGGATCCCGCACACCACGATCCCCGCGATGCCCCCGGCGAGCGCCCAGCCGCCGAGCTCCGGGTTCGTCAGTGTCGTGGCGACGAGGGTGGCGAGGACGACAGCGCGCGTGACCAGGGCGAGCACACGGCGGGCCTTGTGCACGCCCACGCGTGCGAGTGCCTCACGAGAGGGCCAGCGCATCCAGGCGTTGTCCGTCACAGGCGCTCCTTCCGCAGGGCGCGGCCGACACCGTCACCGTGTACTTGGCCCTGTCCCTGGTTGTGTCCTTGGCTGTGTCCCGGGCTCTGTCCCGTCACCGCCGGCCGCAGGGACTGTGCCCGCCAGGTCAGCAGCCCGGAGCGGACCAGCAGGGTGGCCGCGAGGCCGAGCATCAGGGCCGAAGAGGTCTGGTGCACGCCGACCAGGGTCCCTATGCCGAACAGACCCAGTCGCAGACAGATACCGGCGGCCCAGACGGCTCCGCCGGCCTTGGTGCTTCTGCTCCACACGGCGCCGTCCGGCTCCGTCCATATCCGCGTCGTCCACGCCCATCCGGCTCCGATGGCCACCGCCGTCACCAGTTCCGTGCCGAGCAGGAGGGACGCCTCGATCTGGTGGTGCGGGTCGATCACGCCGGGCTCGCGCAGCGCCATGACGGCGAGAACGGCGGGCACGAGCCACCAGCGGCGGTCCGCGCCGATTCGGCGTGCGCTGAACTGGCGCGCGATCACCACTGCGGCGACCGCGAGGATCAGCGCAGCATTCATGAGCCCGGACATGCGCGGCCTCCGTGAGCGAGAAGTGGCTGTCCGCAGCGAGCGCTGCCGACCCCATCGACGCTACGGACCTCGCGGCCTCGGGAGATCGGCGCCGGGGTGGACCCTGGGTGGATTCCCCGGGCCCCCGACTCTCCACCCACGGGTGGACCCACCCCAGACGCCAAGCGCCCACCACGCGGCCGGAGCCCCGATGCCGGGGCCTAAGGCTTGTTTCGCCCCTCCGCCCCTACCCATCGCGTACCCGGCGCTCCGGCCCCGGATCCCGCTCCTCAAAGGCCGGAGGGGCTGAGAATTCCCGCACCAGCGGCCGGGGACGCACGGAAGGGGCCGTGCCGGTACATCACATGCCCGTCGCTCACGCCCGGATCCAGCAGCGGCTCCCTCTCGGACCCACGCCTGATCCAACGGCGACGGGCGGATGTACCGCACGGCCCCGACCCACCCACCGGACCGAACCCGGCCCCGGTGGCACCCCGGAGGGCTACGCGTCGATGCGCGACCGGTCCAGCGTCGCCGCCGAGCTGGAGATGAACTCCTTGCGCGGCGCCACGTCGTTCCCCATCAGCAGGTCGAACACCTGCTCGGACGCCTCCAGGTCGGAGATGTTGATCCGGCGCAGCGTCCGGAACCGCGGATCCATCGTCGTCTCGGCGAGCTGATCAGCGTCCATCTCACCGAGACCCTTGTACCGCTGGATCGAGTCCTTGTAGCGCACATTCTTGCGCTGCAGCTCCAGCACCGTCTCCCGCAGCTCACGGTCCGAGTACGTGTACACGTACTTGTCCTGCCCCTTCTTGGGCTGGCTGAGCTCGATCCGGTGCAGCGGCGGAACCGCAGCGAACACCCGGCCCGCCTCGACCATGGGCCGCATGTAACGCTGGAACAGCGTCAGCAGCAGGATCCGGATGTGCGCGCCGTCGACATCGGCGTCGACGAGAAGAATGATCTTGCCGTAGCGTGCGGCGTCGATGTCGAAGGTCCGCCCGGAGCCGGCCCCTATGACCTGGATGATCGCACCGCACTCGGCGTTCTTCAGCATGTCCGTGACGGACGCCTTCTGAACGTTGAGGATCTTTCCCCGGATCGGCAGCAGCGCCTGGAACTCGGAGTTCCGGGCCAGCTTCGCCGTACCCAGCGCGGAGTCGCCCTCGACGATGAAGAGCTCGCTGCGCTCGACGTCGTCACTGCGGCAGTCGGCGAGCTTGGCCGGCAGCGAGGAGGACTCCAGAGCCGTCTTGCGGCGCTGCGCGTCCTTGTGCTGACGGGCGGCGATCCTCGTGCGCGCGGCGGCGACCGCCTTCTCCATGACGACCCGAGCCTGCGCGGCCTCGTCCCGCTTGGTGGAGGTCAGGAACGCCTTGAATTCCTTGGTCACCACGTTCGTCACGATGCGGCGGGCGGCCGAGGTGCCGAGGACCTCCTTCGTCTGCCCCTCGAACTGCGGCTCGGCGAGACGCACGGTGACGACGGCCGTGAGACCCTCCAGCGCGTCGTCCTTGACGATGTCGTCCTCCGCGACGCGCAGCAGCTTCTTGGACCGCAGAACCTCGTTCATCGTCTTGGCGACGGCCTGCTCGTAGCCGGCGACGTGGGTGCCGCCCTTGGGCGTGGCGATGATGTTCACGAACGACTTCAGGGTCGTGTCGTAGCCGGTGCCCCAGCGCATAGCGACGTCGACGCCCAACTCACGGGTGACCTCGGTCGGCGTCATCTGGCCGTGCTCGTCGAGGACGGGAACGGTCTCCTTGAAGGTTCCCTGCCCGGAGAAGCGGAGGACGTCGCAGACCGGCTTGTCGGAGGCCAGGAACTCGCAGAACTCGCTGATTCCGCCATCGAAGCGGAAGGATTCCTCGCCCTTGCTGCCGCCTTCGCCGAGCCCGAACTCGTCACGGACGACGATGGTCAGGCCCGGCACCAGGAAGGCGGTCTGGCGGGCACGCTGGTGGAGGTGCTCCAGGGAGAGCCGGGCGTCCTTGAGGAAGATCTGGCGGTCCGCCCAGTAGCGCACGCGGGTGCCGGTGCGGGTCTTCGGGATCCGCTTGATCTTGCGCAGGCCGCCGCTCGCGCCGAAGGCGGCGTCCGGTCCGTCGGCCTTGAAGGCGCCCGGGGTGCCGCGTCGGAAGCTCACGGCGTGGGTCTGGCCGCTGCGGTCCACCTCGACGTCCAGGCGGGCGGAGAGCGCGTTCACGACCGAGGCGCCCACGCCATGCAGACCGCCGGAGGCCGCGTACGAGCCGCCGCCGAACTTGCCGCCGGCGTGCAGCTTGGTCATGACGACCTCGACGCCGGAGAGGCCGGTCTTGGGTTCCACGTCGACCGGGATGCCTCGGCCGTTGTCGCGCACCTCGACGGAGCCGTCGTCGTGCAGGATGACGTCGATGTGGTCGCAGTAGCCCCCGAGGGCCTCGTCCACGGAGTTGTCGATGATCTCCCAGAGGCAGTGCATCAGGCCGCGACTGTCCGTCGACCCGATATACATGCCCGGGCGCTTCCGCACTGCTTCGAGCCCTTCAAGGACGAGCAGGTGCCGCGCGGTGTAGTTGGAGCCGTCCCGGTCTGCTCCGGTCAGCAGCGCTGTGGACGGCACGGACGTATCGGCGGTCACGCGGTTCGCTCCTCGCTGAATTTCATGGGAGACCCTTTTGGGTAAGGGCCCGGCTTCGGTCGCCGCTCAGAGGGTACCGAGGCCTGGTAGAGCCGTTGTAGCACCACCCTCGCATGAACTCACCCTAGTCCAGGATCGTATGAGTGTTCGATCCCTCGATGGAGTGAAGTACATATCACGTTCCCTTCGAGGCATGAACCATTTAGGCTCCGGGCACGTCCTCATGAACAACCGGCAATCCAGCCGGGAGGACCGACACCTGACAGACAGCGCGAACCCGTACAGACACAAAGACACGCAATACGGCTCATTCGCCGCCACCCGGCAGCAGACAGCCGCTTCGAAAGAAAATTTCGAGGAAAAGCCGCGAGCGGGAACGTTTTCGGCCTGGTTGGATGTTGACCCTGGTACGACAGCTCGTCGAGCTAGAGAAGAGGCGACGTGACTACTGTTCTGACCCCCGCGAGCCCGCTGACGGCCGCTGACCGCTGCGACCGTTGCGGCGCCCAGGCATATCTGCGCGTCGTCCTCCTGAGCGGCGGAGAACTGCTCTTCTGCGCCCACCACGGTCGCAAGTTCGAGCCGGAACTCAAGAAGATCGCCGCTGAGATACAGGACGAGACGGAGCGGCTGACGTCCGTTCCCGAGAGCGTCAACGACGAAGAACGCTGACCTTCGCATCAACGACGAGCGGGTACCGGCGACAGGCCGGTGAGTGGGCGGTCACACCCTGGACACAGGGAGTGGCCGCCCACACTCGTATCGCAACGTCGAGAGCTCTCAGCGGCCCGCGTTCAACGCGTGGACGGCCTCTGAGACCCGCGTATAGACCCCGGGGCTCTCCGGGCGCCCACAGCCGCTCCCCCAGGACACCAGGCCGATGAGCCGGCCCTGGGCGACCAGCGGCCCGCCGCTGTCCCCCTGACAGGCGTCACGGCCGCCTGCGGGATCGCCGGCGCAGACCATGGACGCGGCGTCGTAGGTGCCGGACTCGTCGCCGGGATAGGCCCGCTCGCAGTCGGCGTCGGGAAGCACGTGCACATCCGCGGCGCGCAGGCTGTTCGCGTAGTCGCCGCCGCCCGTCAGATCACCCCAGCCATAGACGGTGGCGGCGGTCCCCGGCTCGTACGCCGGGTCGCCCGAGGGGGCCATACGGATCACGGAGGCGGCCGGCAGCGGCTCGGCGAGGGTCAGCACGCCGAAGTCCCCGGCGTTCGTATCACTGTCGTAGTGCGGGTTGACCCAGATGTCGCGCACGGAGATCTCCTTGCCGGCGTGGGACATCAGGTCGCCCCGGCCCGCGATCACCTTCAGATCGCGGTCGTCTTGCGGTGGCGCCCCCAGCACGTCGTCGCCGAGGCAGTGGGCCGCGGTCAGGACGGTGGTCGGACCGACAACCACTCCTCCGCAGAACTGTCCCGCGCGCGTACCCCCGAACCGGTCACGGCTGGACAGTGCGACCGTCCAGGGACTGTCGGAGATCTGGACCGGACGGCTTCCTATGACAACGCTGTCGGAGGACGCCAGGGCGGGGGTGGTCAGTGATATCACCGCTGTGGCGGCCGCAAGGGCCAGCGTCGGGGCGTAGGGACGGCGCATGCGCGCTCCTCACACTGGGAGGGTCGTGGAACACCCAGAGTGATCCAATGCGCGAACACACGCATTCCGCGCACACGGCGAGGGCCCGACCTCCAGGAGGAGGTCGGGCCCTCGTCGACATGCGGCCGAGGCCTAGTCGAGGTAGTCGCGCAGCACCTGGGAACGCGACGGGTGGCGCAGCTTCGACATGGTCTTGGACTCGATCTGACGGATCCGCTCGCGGGTCACGCCGTACACCTTGCCGATCTCGTCGAGGGTCTTCGGCTGACCGTCGGTGAGACCGAAGCGCATCGAGACGACGCCCGCCTCGCGCTCGGACAGGGTGTCGAGGACGGAGTGCAGCTGCTCCTGGAGGAGCGTGAAGCTGACCGCGTCGGCCGGGACGACGGCCTCGGAGTCCTCGATGAGGTCACCGAACTCGCTGTCGCCGTCCTCGCCCAGCGGGGTGTGCAGGGAGATGGGCTCACGGCCGTACTTCTGGACCTCGATGACCTTCTCGGGGGTCATGTCGAGTTCCTTGGCCAGCTCCTCCGGGGTGGGCTCACGGCCCAGGTCCTGGAGCATCTGGCGCTGGACGCGCGCGAGCTTGTTGATGACCTCGACCATGTGCACCGGGATACGGATGGTGCGGGCCTGGTCGGCCATGGCGCGGGTGATCGCCTGACGGATCCACCAGGTGGCGTACGTGGAGAACTTGTAGCCCTTGGTGTAGTCGAACTTCTCGACCGCGCGGATCAGACCGAGGTTGCCCTCCTGGATGAGGTCCAGGAAGAGCATGCCGCGACCGGTGTAGCGCTTGGCCAGGGAGACCACCAGACGGAGGTTGGCCTCCAGGAGGTGGTTCTTGGCGCGGCGGCCGTCCTCGGCGATGATCTCGAGCTCACGCTTGAGCTTGGGGGCGAGCTTGTCGGCGTTGGCGAGCTTGTCCTCGGCGAACAGACCGGCCTCGATGCGCTTGGCGAGCTCGACCTCCTGCTCGGCGTTGAGCAGCGGGACCTTGCCGATCTGCTTGAGGTAGTCCTTGACCGGGTCGGCGGTGGCACCGGCGGCGGCTACCTGCTGCGCGGGCGCGTCGTCCTCGTCCTCGTCGGACAGGACGAAGCCCTGGGCGCCGTCCTCGGCGGGCTCGTCCGCATTGGGCTTGCCGGGGGTCTCCTCGGCCGTCTCCTCGTCGACGAGCTCGCCGTCGTCCTTCTTGGCGCTCGTCTTCTTGGCCGCCGTCTTCTTGGCGACCGTCTTCTTGGCGACGGCCTTCTTCGCCGTCGTCTTCTTGGCTGCGGCGGGCTTGCCTGCGGAGGCGTCCTCGGCCGAATCGTCGGCGAGGGCAGCCGGAGCCGCGGTGGCGGTGGCCTTCTTGGCAGTCACCGTCTTGGCCGCCACGGTCTTGGTGGCGGTGCGCTTGGCCGGACTCTTCGCTGCGACGCTCTTTCGGGTGCGCTTGGGCTCCGCGGCACTGACCATCAGCGTCACACCCTCTTCCTCGAGGATCTGGTTGAGGCTGCGCAGTACGTTCTTCCACTGAGTGGCCGGAATCTGGTCAGCTTCGAAGGCCCGACGCACGTCATCGCCGGCGATCTGCCCCTCAGCCTTTCCCCGCTCGATGAGCGCCATGACAGAGACGGACTCGGCGATCTCCGGCGGGAGCGTACGGGATGTGCTGGCCGACACGAACAACCTCTCGGAACGTTGGAAAACGGCTTCCGGCCCTGTCCGCTGTGGACAGGAACCGACGACCGCCGACTGGGGATGGGCCGACGGCGCGGGCGGGGACCGGGAAGATGCACAGCGCCACAAACGGCGTCTGTATTCCTTCCTCGGCTATCACCTCTTAGGTCATCGCGCTGCCCCGAAGAGCGTTACGCCCAATCTGCGTGGCCCGAGTCACACCCCGCAAGTGCCCAAAAGATGACAGATCCTGTCAATCCAGGTTAGTTCATGATCCGCCGCCCGGTCGCACCGTCGGGACCTCACCTCATCCGGGAAGGATTCGGCGAGGTCCCGACGGGTGATGACCCTCGGGTCCGACGCCGCCACGGACGCGCACGCGCTCCGGACCGCGTCACCCGCGCCGCGCGATCAGTGCTCGCGCGGCGCGGGCACGACACGCTCCACCTCGGGGTGGACGGTGAGGAGCTGCCGCATGGCCGTCTCGGCCGCCGCGCCGTCGGCCGCCCCGAGGGCGTCGACGATGCGCGCGTGGTGACCCAGCGAGGCCTCGTTCGGCCGGTCACAGCCGGTGACCGGGCTGCCGGAGACATGGAGCGCCGCCGACACGATCCCCGAGAGGTGCTCCAGCATCCTGTTGCCCGCGAGCTGGATGAGCAGCGAATGGAACTCGGTGTCGGCCCGCGAGAAGGTCAGGGCGTCACCCTGCGACATGGCGTGGCCCATGATCTCGACCATGTCGCCGAGCCGCTGCTGGACCTCCTCGCGCCCGTGTCCGGCCGCGAGGCGCGCGGCGAGCGGCTCGATCGTCCAGCGGAGCTCGCTCAGCTCGCGCCGCTGGTCGTCCCGCTGCGGACCGAAGGCCCGCCATTCGATGATGTCCGGGTCGAGGAGGTTCCAGTCGCTGACGGGACGCACGCGCGTGCCGACGTTCGGGCGGGCACTGACCAGCCCCTTGGCCTCCAGGACGCGGAGCGACTCACGGACGACGGTCCGGGAGACCTCGAATCGCTGGCCGATCTCCTCGGGCACGAGCGGACGGTCCGCGCCGAGGTCTCCGGAGACGATCATCTGGCCGAGCTGCTGGACGAGCTGGCCGTGCAGTCCGCGTCCGCGACTGCCGGCGGCGCGCCGGCCGACGCGGCCGAGCTCCGGCTCGGCGCTGTCCCACACAGGGGGGCCGACACGGTCGGGACCGGACGCGTCGGCGTAGGGGTAACGGTCGAGTTCGCCCGGTCCGGCGAGGCCGGAGTCTGAGGAACGGGCGGCGGTCATCATGGTCTGCGCAAGGGTACTCACGGGTCTTTTGTCGGCGCCGGCTCCAACTGCCTTGAGGTCTTTGGTGAAAAGCACACGAAAGGGTGATCGCTCACACCGTCGCAATTGACGCCTTATCGGAAAGAAATGGGCGTTCTTCGGGGAGTTGTGTGCACAGGGGAAACGGAAGGGTACGGACGGTCGTCATCGGACCCGGCTCCGCAGGGTCGTGAGCAGATATGCGCAGAGCAGTGCGGTCAGCGACAACAGCAGTGCTCCGCCCACGGGTTGGGCGAGCACCCGCACGGCGGCCGCCAGGTAGCGCCCGCCGCCAAACGGCCACTGCATGAGGACCAGTTCGCGGAGCCGCTCCGGGAATCCGGCCGCCGACCGTACAGACGGCCCCTGGAAGGCTTTCTGTACGAGCGGTACGACGACGACCGGCACGGCGAGGACCGCCGCGAGCCCGGCGGCGGTGGACCGGAAGATGCCGGCCGCCAGCACGCCCGCCCACGCGCAGCCCACCACGAGCCCGAGCCAACTCGCGCTCAGCGAGAGCCAGTCCGACGGAACTCCGGCGAGCTCCCGTCCGTAGACGAGGTAGAGCACTTCGAGGTCGCATCCCACGGTGAGGAACGCCAGCGTCAGCGCGGTGGCGGAGGCGACGAGGAGCTTGGCGGTCAGCAGTCCCAGCCGTCGCGGGACGGTGCCGCGGTCCGCGGCCAGGGCGGGGTGGCGGAACTCCTCGCCGAAGGCGACGGCGCCCAGCAGCCCGGCGCCGAGCGCTGCGGGCGGGAGCGGGAGTTCCCGCGGCCACGCGGCCAGCAGGCGCGGCTGCGGTGTGTGACCGATTCTGGCCAGCAGGACGGACAGGAGGGCCGAGGTGACGAGAACGGCGGCCGCCGTGAAGTAGCCGGTACCGACACCGGCCGCTCTGCGCAGTTCGTAGCGCAGGGGGCGCAACGGGCTTCGGGCATGGCGTACGGCGATGGGGGGCGGAAGGGCGGACGCGTCATCCGCAGCCGGGGTCTCGGCGGGGCGCGGCTCGTCGCTGGAGCGCGGCTCGTCGGCGGGCTGCTCGCCCTCCTTCGACGGCGACGCTGCTGGCGCGGGCCCCATGTCCCCTGTCTCGTCGGCGAGTTGGTGTACGAGGATGCCGTGCCGGAAGGCCGTCTCGCCGACGTCGGCGCAGGTGCTGCCGTACACCGAAAGCCGGTTGCCCTCCTCGCGCACGACTTCCACCGAGCGCCGTGCCGTTCGGGCTTCCTTGGTCAGGAGGGAGCCGAGCCGGGCGGCGTGCGGGCTGCGGACGGCGACCCGCGGCCGGAGCCGGGTGCGGGCGAACTCGGCGGCCTCCTGGTCGGCGACGAGGCGTCCCTGCTCCAGTGTGACGACCCGGTCGGCGGTCCGTGCGGCCTCCTTGGGGTCGTCCGTGGTGAACAGCACCGTGCCGCCCTGGTTCGCGTGGGCGCGCAGCATCCCGTGCAGCCATCGGCCTTCTCTGACGGACAGTCCGTCCGCGGGGGCGTCGAGCACGAGGGTGTGGGGGTCGGGCAGAAGCGCGCAGGCCAGTCCGAGCCGGCGGTCCATGCCGCGGGAGAGCGTGCCCAGGCTCGCGTCCCGCAGGCTGACGAGCCCGACCACTTCGAGGACTTCGTCGGAGCGGCGCGCAGGTACCCCGGCGGCGGCGCACAGCATGCGGAGCTGGCCGCGGACCGTGCGTGCCGGATGGCCCGGCACCTCGCCCAGGAGTACGCCGACCTCGCGGGAGGGATGGGCGATCCGGTGCAGCGACCTGCCCCGGAAGTAGGTGATTCCGCGGCCCTGCTGGAGTTCGAGCATGAGTCTCAGTGCCGTCGTCTTGCCCGCGCCCGGGGCTCCGACGAGCGCTGTGACGTGGCCCGCGTGCGCCTCGAAGGACACGTCGTCGACGGCGGGCGGACGCGCCTTGCGGGTGTTGCTGGTCAGTCCGATGGCCTGGATCACCCAAAGCAAGATAGCGCGACATTTCGGATTTTCCGGGCGCCATGCGGCTCGCCCCCGAAGGGCCTCACAGGTCCGGCGAGGGCGCCGAGGTCCCGGCACCCTGAACCGTGTTCGCGGCCTTCCTCAGACCTCGGGGCGCAGCATCGGCGGGTTGAGCAGCGTGGCGCCGCCCGCGCGGAACAACTGGGCGGGGCGGCCGCCCTGGCGCGTGGTCGTGCCCCCGGTGGGCACGAGGAAGCCCGGCGTACCGGTCACCTTGCGGTGGAAGTTGCGCGGGTCGAGCACCACGCCCCACACGGCCTCGTAGACACGGCGCAGCTCGCCGACGGTGAACTCCGTCGGGCAGAAGGCGGTCGCCAGCGACGAATACTCGATCTTGGACCGGGCGCGCTCCACACCGTCCGAGAGGATTTGCGCGTGATCGAAGGCGAGGGGCGCCGCCTGTTCCCCGTCACGCCCGTATCCGCCCTGTTGCAGCAGTTCCTCGACCGGCGCCCAGCGCGCGCTGTTCGCGTCTCCGCCCGCGCGGGGAGCGGGCAGGTCGGGGGCGAGGGCGAGGTGCGCGACGCTCACCACCCGCATCCGGGGGTCGCGCTTGGGGTCACCGTAGGTCGCGAGCTGCTCGAGGTGTGCGCCGTTGTCCTGCGCGGGCACCGAGGGGTCGTGGGCGCACAGTCCCGTCTCCTCGACCAGCTCGCGCGCCGCGGCCTGCGCCAGGTCCTCGTCGGTCCGTACGAATCCGCCGGGCAGCGCCCATCGCCCCTGGAACGGCTGCTCGCCCCGCCGTACCGCCAGCGCGCACAGGGCGTGGCGGCGCACGGTCAGCACGACCAGGTCCACGGTCACGGCGAAGGGCGGAAAGGCTGACGGGTCGTAGGGCATGCCGCGATCATAGTCGTCTTCCTGACGATAAACACCTCCTTCGGGAGCCCGGTCCCAGGTTGATCAACTTCCCGTCCCGTACGGCGCCCAGCGCCCAGGATCCGGTCGATGACGCGTCCCGCGGCGTCACACCCCCAACTGCAGTCCCTCGCCCGCTTCCTCGACCATGGCGAGCCCGAGCCTGCTGACGCGCACGGAGAAGGAGGCCCCCGAGATCCGCAGGCCCGTCAGCGCGATCTCTCCCAGGGGCGCGGCCCGGAACGGGCGCAGGGTCACCGTGCCCGCGGGCGCATCGGGGCGGATCCCGGCCAGGGAGCAGAGCAGCAGCACCCCTGCGGCGGCCGACGTGGCGGCGGGCCGGGAGGCGGCCGGATGAGGAACCGGCGTGCTCCCCCGCGTGCGCTGCTCCCCCGCGTACATCTCGGGCAGTCTGCCGCCGAAGGACTCGGCCGCCGCCAGTACGCCACGCAGGAGAGCGCCGGCCTCCTTCTCGTGGCCCGCGGCGGCGAGCCCCGTGACGGCGACGGCCGTCTCGTGGACCCGCACCGCCCCGCTGCGATGACCGAACGGGTTGTACGCCGCCTCCTTCGCCCCGAGGCTGCGCAACCCCCAGCCCGAGTCCATGGCCGGACCTCCGAGCAGCCGCGCGAGCTGTTCGGTCCGCACCTTGTCGAGCAGACCGGGGGCGTGCTCACCCGCGCCCGACAGACCTGTGTCAAGGAGATGGGCGGCGCCCGAACCGAGCTGGGGCACGGGGCGCCCGTCCTTGGTGCGAGCGGCGGCAGGCCGGCCACCGGCCTGGTCCTCGACCCAGAAGTCGTCGCGGAACGCCCCTCGCATCGCCCGGGCCCACTGCCGCAGCCCCGTGCCGCCGGTCCGTCCGTGCTCGTCGAGCAGATCGGCACCGAGCAGCGCAGCGCGATGCGCGTGTGCCTGCGTCTCGCAGCGGAAGGGTCCGCCCGGCTGCGGATCGGGCAGGTACGTGCCGTCGCCGATCGTGGTCCGCAGCCACTCCAGGCACCGCTCCGCCGCGGGCAGCAACTCCTGCACCTCCCGCTCGGCCATCCCCCAGCGCCAGGCCTCGGCGAGAAGCACCGGGAAGAGCAGGGTGGCCTCGGTCGCCGTGCAGCCGGGCGGCAGGTGCGGCCCGCTGTCCCGGAGCGGTCCCGGGATCAGTCCGGCATGCGGTCCCGGACCGGCGACCTGGGTCCGGGCGAGGGTGCGCAGCGTGCCCGCGGCGAGACGAGTGCCCAGCGGCAGGGTCATCCGGGCCGCGGCCAGTGCCTCGGCCGGCGCCAGCCCGCAGCGCCAGGGCGCTCCCGCCGCGAGGTGGGTGTCGGCCGGGTGCCGGGGGTCGCGCAGCAGCAGGGCTCGAAGGTCGTCGACGCAGGTGCTCAGGAGCGCTTCGGCTCCGGACTCGTCGCTCACCACCCGGGCTTCGGCGAACGGACTTGCCGCGCCGCGGCCCACCGCGCCGACCGGCCCCTGGCCGTCCGGTCTGACACGCAGTTCCACCGTGAGCGTGCCCCCCGGTGGCAGTTCGACCTCCCAGCGCAGCAGTCCCGCCGAAGCCAGGGCGTCTGTGGGCGGCGGATCGGCGGAGACGGTCACATGGCCCGTGGGGCATGACCAGCGCAGACCGGCGCCGTGGACGCTGGCGGGCAGCTCGGCGCCTGCCCGGCCCGAGGCGACGTCGCCCAGTTCCGCGAGGTCCGTCCCGAGGGCGACCTCGACGGGCACGCGCAGGACGCGAAGAGCCGAGCTGCGCAGGGTGATCGTTTCGACGCCGTCCGCCTGGCGGGTTCTTTCGACGATCACGTCCGGGTCCGGGCCGGTGTCGGGGCAGGCGCGCAGCGTACCCACGAAGCGGACGCGGTCGGCCGCGAGCATCCGGGCCTGCATCGCCAGCGGCTCCCGGCCCGCGACCCGTACCAGGCAACGGGACAGAGTCCGTCGGCCCGCCATGTAGAAGCCCTCGAGGCCACGACCGGTGAGCTGTCCTTCCTCCGTCGAGATGACCAGCCCGGGAAGGGCGGCACAGATCAGCGTGGTGTGGGCCGGTGGCAGGTCCGCCGGCCGGCCCGGTACGGGGAGGGGCATCCGGGGAGCGCCGGGGCCGCGCCCTGCCGGGAGGAACGGCTCACCGGCGTCACGGCCCGGTCGCGAGGCCGCCGGAGCGCCCCCGCGTCCGGCGGCCTGTGCGGGTTCGGGCCCGGACGGACGACCGCCGTCGGGCGCCGAGGACGGATGGGGCATGGACATGGGATGGCTTCCTCCGCGCTCGATGCGCCTGGAGTGCGCTGGGCTCCGGGTGGGGGCTCCGCGGGGTCGGGGGCGTTGCGGCGGCGCAATCCGGCCACGGATTCCGCCACTCAGGTGAACGGGCCAGCCCGGTCCCGGGTCACGCGTATGACCAGGAAGCCGACCGAATGGCGGTGCTGTCGGCCACCGGTCGCACCGGCACTGGCACCGGTCGGATGGTCGCCGACCGCGCGGGTGGTGCCCCGGCTCGTCGGGAGACGCACCGTCCGGCAACGGCAGGATCGGGCGGCGGGCCACCCTCGGGGCGCCGGGAATCCCGATCCGCCCCGACCGAGAAGGCCAGCCGGACCCAGCCCGAGAAAGTCGGCCACTCCTCGGCAGAGAAGGCCGGGCTGTCTCCGGCCGACAAGGCCGGGCTGTCTCCGGTAGAGAAGGCTGGCCCGTCCGTGTCCCGGCCCTCTCCCGCCGTGCTACGCCCCGGTCGCTCACGCGTCCTCCCCGGCACCATGCCGCTCGCTGTTCTCCCGCCCTCCCCGCCGGCCGTCCGCCCGGTCCGCCGCTCGCCGTGACCGGTCTCCGGCCTGTGAGACATCGCCCGTCGGGCGGCCCCCCTGGGGGTTCGAGGTCCCCGGGCCACGCCGGCTCGGTCGGCTGCCGCCGATCGCCGCTGACCGAGGCCTGCAGCGGCGCGATGCGGCGGGCGTCGAGGGTGAGGTGGCCGACCTCATCTGCGGGGTGGCCGTCGAGGGTGAGGGAGTCGGCCTCCGGGGCGCGTCGGCCAGCGCGGGGGAACCGGGCGACGTCTGGCCGACGACCGGCATCGGCGTGCCGGAGTCGACCGGGCGTTCCGAGTCGGTCGGTTGTTCCGTATCGACCCACCCCTCGGTATCGACCGCCCTCTCCGCCTCGGTCGACCGTTCCGCCTCCGTCAGGTCGCTGTTCGTGCGCTCCGCGCGCAGACAGCGGCGGACGGATTCCGGATCCAGGCCCTCATTGCAGGCCTGGTGGAGCAGGCGGGCGAACAGGTACTCGGGATCGGCGCCGAGTGCCATGGCGAGCGCCTCTCGCGCCTCCAGCTCGTCGCCCATGGACCAGGCGACCCAACCAGCGAGGGTGAGGGGTGCCGCGGCGTGCTCGCGGTAGGGGCCGACACAGCGACGGGCCAGTGCCCGCCACAGGCGCAGCGCCGGGGCGGCCTCGTCGCCCTCCATCCACTCGGCGGCGCGGTCGCGGGTCGTGCGGTCCTGGAGGCCGAGAATCAATGTGGCGGCCTCGTCGTTCTCCAGGAGTCCGTCGTCGCGCAGGTCCGACGGGCGCGTACCCGACACGGGGAAGGCCGCGGCGAATCGGTCCCTGATCCGCCGGGCCATGGCGAGGGTTTCCTCGGCCACCTCGGTTCGGCTGTCGTCCATGAGGATCCTCGGTACGAGGGCGATGCTGGCCGTGTCGAGCGCGACCTCCTGCCCCAGCGCGGCGGTGGACTCCCAGGGATGGAACCTGGCTGTCAGCTCCTTCAGTGATCCGCGCACCTGAAGGCCCGCGTATGTCGCGGCGGCGGCGAGGACGGACGTGCCCGGCAGCCCCATCGACGTGCCTTCCGGCGGACAGCATCCCTGCCCCGGGCAGGTGTAGGTCCAGAAGCGTCCGTCGGAGATGCAGAGTGCCTCGATCACCGGCACGTCGAGACGTCCGCAGGCCGTCCGCAGTAGCTGTGCGAGCGGGCGCAGACGTTCCATGACGTCCCGGCCCGATTCACCGCGCCCGGGTTCCTGGCACAGGTACGCCACCATGCTCCCGGGGCGGGTACCTCGGCGCTCGCTCCCCCTCACCAGTCCCTGTGCGAGTTGGTCGGAGGCGGCCGGCCAGTCCTCCGCGTGGGCCGGAATGCCGAGGCGGGCCCGGCCTCCGAACCGGCCCCGTCGCTCCCGGTCGTGCAGGGCGACCAGCACGATGCTGTCGTCGGGGCGGTATCCGAGGAGATAGGGCAGCGCGTCGGCCAGCTCCGCCGGGGTGCGGAGCGTCACCTGATGCTCTCCACCCGGCAGGCCCATGCCGTCCGCGTGATGACGGTCGCGGACATGCTCCGCGTCGCCGCCGTGGCGCAGTTCGCCGGGAATGGCCGTGCCGCCGTGGACCACCGGGCCGACCTGACGAATC
Source organism: Streptomyces sp. NPDC005070 (assembly GCF_053600395.1). NCBI lineage: Bacteria > Bacillati > Actinomycetota > Actinomycetes > Kitasatosporales > Streptomycetaceae > Streptomyces > Streptomyces sp. NPDC005070. Next base: position 48,283 of record NZ_JBSFZS010000006.1, read on the forward strand.
GCCCGGGACCGGCCCCCGTACCCGGGCCAACCGGCCGGACCGTCCCGACGGTCGCCTGACCGGCCACCCGCGCCGTCCAACCCGTCGCGGGAGCGACCGTCCAGACAGTCCGTCCCTCCGACGGAGAGGCCGTCCAGACCCTCCAGCCCGTCGCAGGAGTGGCCGTCCAGACCCTCCGACCCGTCGCCGGACCGGCCGTCCGGATCACTCCACGCTTCGCCGCCGTGGCCGCCGTCGCCGCGGCCGCCCGGCCCGCTCCGGTCACCCTGGCCGCCTTCGCCGCCTTCACCACCTGATCGGTCGCGCCCGGGGTTCCAGCCGCATCCGCCGACCGCGCTGATGTTCTTGTCGCCGGACGTGCCGGTCGATTCGTCGTGATTCGTCATGCGGTGACCATCCCGCGGATCGCGAGATTCCGGTTTAACCTGTGGATAACCGTCACCATGATCACGACAGAAGTTGTCCACAGCTCGACGTCTCGTTCGCGCATTGTCGGACCCATCCGGTTGCATGGAGCCATGACCAACGCAGACCCGCGACCCACAGCCCCCGACAACGCTCACGACACCTCCCGCGAAGAACTCCGGGCAACGGCCGACGCCGTCCTGGCCCGCCTGGTCGGCGCGCCGACGGGCGAGGCGCGGCTGCGCGGGGACCAGTGGCGCGCCATCGAGGCGCTGGTGGCCGACAAGCGCAGAGCGCTGGTCGTGCAGCGCACCGGCTGGGGTAAGTCCGCGGTGTACTTCGTCGCGACCGCGCTGCTGCGCGAGATGGGCGCAGGGCCCACGGTGATCGTCTCGCCGCTTCTCGCGCTGATGCGCAACCAGGTGGAGGCGGCGGCCCGCGCCGGAATCCGCGCGCGGACGATCAACTCCTCCAACACGGAGGAGTGGGAGACCATTCAGGCCGAGGTGGCGTCGAGCGAGGTCGACGTCCTCCTCGTGAGTCCGGAACGACTGAACAATCCCGACTTCCGCGACCAGGTACTGCCGAAGCTGGCAGCGGCCACCGGACTGCTGGTGGTGGACGAGGCGCACTGCATCTCCGACTGGGGCCACGATTTCCGGCCGGACTACCGCCGCCTGCGCACCATGCTCGCCGACCTCCCGCCCGACACCCCGGTGTTGGCCACCACCGCGACGGCCAACGCGCGCGTGACGGCCGATGTCGCCGAGCAGCTCGGCACCGGCGTGAGCACCGACGCACTGGTGCTGCGCGGCCCCCTGGATCGGGAGAGCCTGAGCCTCGCTGTGCTGCGGCTGCCGGACGCCGCACACCGGATGGCCTGGCTCGCCGAGCATCTGAACGACCTGCCGGGCTCGGGAATCATCTACACGCTGACCGTGGCCGCGGCCGAGGAGGTCACCGCGTTCCTGCGCCAGAGCGGGTACACCGTGGCCTCGTACACCGGGAAGACGGAGAACGCCGATCGCCAGCAGGCCGAGGAGGACCTGCTCGCCAATCGCGTCAAGGCACTGGTCGCCACGTCGGCGCTGGGCATGGGCTTCGACAAACCCGACCTCGGCTTCGTGGTGCACCTGGGGTCGCCCTCCTCCCCGATCGCCTACTACCAGCAGGTGGGACGCGCGGGTCGCGGGGTGGAGCACGCCGAGGTGCTGCTTCTGCCGGGGAAGGAGGACCAGGCGATCTGGGAATACTTCGCCTCGATCGCCTTCCCCCCGGAGGAGCAGGTGCGGCGCACCCTGGACGTCCTGGCCCGGGCCGAGCGTCCGCTCTCCCTGCCCGCGCTGGAACCGCTGGTCGAGCTGCGCAGATCCCGCCTGGAGACCATGCTCAAGGTGCTCGACGTGGACGGGGCCGTGCACCGGGTCAAGGGCGGCTGGATCTCCACCGGCATGCCCTGGACGTACGACACCGAGCGCTACGCCTGGGTCGCCAAGCAGCGGGCGACGGAGCAGCAGGCGATGCGCGACTACGTGTCGACGACCGGCTGCCGCATGGAGTTCCTCCGGCGGCAGCTCGACGACGAGGGCGCCGCGCCCTGCGGGCGATGCGACAACTGCGCCGGCGGGCGGTTCCAGGAGTCCGTGTCCGCGGCCGCGCTGGACGCGGCGAACGGCGAGCTGGACCGCGCGGGCGTCGAGGTCGAGCCCCGGAAGATGTGGCCGACCGGGCTGGCGGCGGTCGGCGTCGATCTGAAGGGCCGCATCCCGGTCGGCGAACAGGCCGCTCCGGGGCGTGCCCTGGGACGGCTCTCGGACATCGGCTGGGGCAACCGGCTGCGGCCGATGCTCGCCCCGCAGGCCCCGGACGGGCCTGTTCCGGACGACGTGGCCCAGGCCGTGGTCGGTGTCCTGGCCGACTGGGCGAAGGGCCCTGGTGGCTGGGCCTCTGGGCAGCCCGACGCGACGCCTCGCCCGGTCGGCGTGGTGACCATCGCCTCGCGCTCGCGGCCGCAACTGATCAACTCGCTCGGCGCGCGGATCGCGGAGATCGGCCGGCTGCCGCTGCTGGGATCCGTGGAGTACGTCGGCGAGGCGGCCCAGATCTCCCGCAGCAACAGCGCGCAGCGGCTCAAGGCGCTGGACGGGGCCCTGACCGTGCCGCCGCGGCTGGCCGACGTCCTGAGAGAAACGGAGGGTCCGGTACTGCTGGTGGACGATGCCACGGACACGGGCTGGACGCTGGCGGTGGCATCGCGGATGCTTCGCAGAGCGGGTGCCCAGGCAGTGTTGCCGCTGGTCCTCGCTGTACAGGCGTGACTCGCGTGTCGCCATTCGAAACACCGGGCAGGTATATAGGACGCTAATCGCCCGAAAACGGTCGGTGTCCCCAATTGCTCGTTGCCGCAACCCAGTTCGACAGGAAGAATTGAGCTCCGCTCCCCGCACGGTTTGCCCGTGGTCCGGTAGGGCTCTGCTGCGGCGTGCCATCCCCCAAGTCCGACCCCGCCCGCTGTTCGGGCACGTAGCCGAAGGGAGGACCGTGACCTTCGGATTCGCTCCGTCCTCGGCGGCAACCATGTCTCCCGACCTGTCCGCCGCTTCCACCAACCCACTGACCCGCATGCTGGAACCCGCCGAATGGGCCTCGGCCGGAATTCCGCTTCTGCGCGATCCCCGTGAGGTCGTGAGCGGCCTTCACGCCCGGCACCGGCCCAGACCGACGACCGCGGTCGTCGCGGTGCTCGACCAGGACGAACGGCTGATGGCGAGCGCCTCCTTCACCCGGCGTTCGGCACCTGCGGACGGCTGGATGTTCCGCAACGCGCTGCTTGCACAGCTTCGCCGGGTCATCCCGCACGACCTGCGGCGCCGCACTCCCGCGCGCACGGCCGTCCTGCTGTACTGCCGGGACGGCGACGCGCGCTGGACGGAGGAGGACGGGGCCTGGATGTGGGGACTGCGCGATGCCTGCACGCTCCACGGGCTGCGGTGCGGTGCGTACATCACACTGACACGTGACGGCTGGCAGGTCCTCGGCGAGGGCCGCGGCGGACGGCGCCCCAATTCGGAGTCGGCGCCGGAGTTCTACCTGGGTGAGGTGCTGCCGCCCCTGCCCCGCACGGGGGGCGTCGCCTCCGAGGTGATGCGCCGGGCGGCCGCCCGCTGAGAGACCGGTCCGTCACGATCGGTGGCCCGTCCCTCCGGGGGAAGGCGGGCCACGCACGGCCGGCCGGGGCGAACCGCAGGGCCGTACCGCTCGCGCACCGGTGCGGCGTAGAGCGCGGCCCGATCCGGAGCGCGCCCATGTTCGGCGACCGATAGGCATACGCCGATGCACCTGCCCTGCCGTCGGCAGGGCGCGGCCCAGACCGAGCGGTGCGGTGCACGCAGGGTGACCGCGCCATGCCGGGCGAAGGATCCGAGCAGGCGCGGGCGCTGAACCGGTAAGACGCACGTGCGGAGCGGTCGGACTCCGTGCTGCGACATCAGCCGGGAGCCGAACAGGTCCACGGGTGCGGGGCGGACTCGACGCGTGCGGGTACGCCGAAGGGACCGCCGTGCAGGTGCCGCCGCGGCGGCACCCTCAGCGTCCCGCCGGGCGCGTTCCGGACCGGGTCCGGAACGCGCTCAGACGCCGGCGGCCAGGACCGAGTTGATCTGCTCCGGGTCGCCGCAGACGATCAGCAGGGCACCGGCCCGGCCGAGGGCCAGGGGCAGGGCGGTCGCGGCGACCTCGCCGGAACCACCGTTGACCGCGACCACGACCACGGGACGGGAAGCGGCGCGGCGCGCGGCAGCGGCGTCGACGTAGAAGACGTCGTCGCCGGCGTCGTGCTGCGCCCAGTAGGCGGCCTCACCGAAGGAGAGTTCGTGCACGGCCCACGGGTGCGGATCGCCGGTGGTGATCACCAGCACCTCACCGGGGGCGCGGCCCGACTCCAGCAGCAGGTCGAGGGCTTCTTCCGCGGCGTCCAGCGCACCGTCGGCCGAGGCCGGGACGAGCTGGATCTGCGGGGTGCCGGCCGCTGGTGCGGCCGGCTTGACGGACGGCCCCGGTGCGGCCACGACCGGCTCGCGCGGGGTGCGTTGGGCCGGCATCGGCCGGACAGGACCCGGACGGCCGGGACGCGGCGGGGCCGCGGGACGGGGACCGGGTACGGGGCGAGGGGTCGGCGCGGTTCGGCCACTGGCCGGAGTGACGCGGGGACCCTGGGCACTCTCGTGAATCTGAGGCTCCTCGGGAAGGAGAGGCATGAGCTGATATCTATCAAACGCCGGTGCGAATCGCCCCGGCGGGTGGCACATGAGTGCGAACGGAGTCGTCAGAAATCGAAGCCAAGCTGGCCTTCGATCTCCGGAACGCTTCCGTCCGTCGAACTGCGGGCCTTCTTGAGGTGCCGCCACTGGGGCAGCGCATCAAGATACGCCCACGACAGCCGGTGGTACGGGGTGGGGCCCCGCTCCTCCAGCGCGGCTTTGTGGACCGGCGACGGGTACCCGGCGTTGGCCGCAAAGCCGAAGTCTGCATGGTCGATGCCCAGTTCGGCCATCATTTTGTCGCGCTGCACTTTGGCGATCACCGAGGCCGCCGCGACGGCGACGCAGGACTGGTCGCCCTTGATCACCGTACGGACCTTCCAGGGAGCCCCGAGATAGTCGTGCTTCCCGTCGAGGATGACCGCGTCGGGGCGGACCGGCAAGGCATCCAGGGCACGCACGGCCGCGAGGCGCAGCGCCGCCGTCATACCGAGTCGGTCGATCTCGTCCGGGGAGGCGTGCCCGAGGGCGTACGCCGTCACCCATTTCTCCAACTCCACGGCGAGCGCGGTCCGGCGCTTGACGGTCAGGAGCTTGGAGTCGGTGAGCCCTTCGGGCGGGCGGCGCAGTCCTGTGACGGCGGCGCAGACGGTGACGGGGCCCGCCCAGGCACCGCGCCCCACCTCGTCGACACCGGCAATGACCTTCGCTCCGGTCGTGGCGCGGAGGGAGCGCTCGACGGTATGAGTGGGGGGTTCGTACGGCATGGCGTCCTCAGACTACGCCGCCCGGAGCCCCCCGCGACACCCAGGTCCCCGGGCCGCCGGAAAGCCCTCCCCGGCACCGGCGGAGCCGACCCGCACACGCCGTCGGAGCACACCCGCGCACGCCGGCCAGCTCAGCCCTACGCTGCGGGCCCGCCGGCCTGCACGAACAGGTCGGACGACCCCGCGCACGCCGGTCGGCCGACAAGATCAGGCCGGTCCGATGACCCTCACAGCCGGATCAGCCCACCCGTACACACAGCAGCGGGACCATCATCTGGTCGATCATCTCCTGGAGATCCAGCTCGCTCCATTCGCTCGCGCACACCTTGGCGCGGTACATCATCATGGCCGGGACGGCGTCGAAGACGTACGAGTTCGCGGCCTCGGGACGCACCTCACCCCGTTCGATACCCCGCTGAACGACCTCACGGAGCAGACGCAGCGTGGGTTCGACGACCCTGCCACGGATGACCAGATTGAAGCGCTCCGCCTGCCTCACATCGCATTCGTGAAGCACTGAGCGAAGTGCGATTCCCGGCGGCGAGAACATCGCCTCGCGCACCCGCCGGCACACCTGCAGCAAATCCTCCCGGACGCTGCCGAGGTCGGGAGCTCGCGTCAGGTCCGGCAGTCCGGCCTGGAGGGCGTCCGCGACCAGGTCCGCCTTCGAGGGCCACCGGCGGTAGACCGCGGCCTTGCCGGTCTGCGCGCCTGCGGCCACCCCCTCCATGGTGAGGCCGTTCCAGCCGACCGCGCCGAGCTGTTCCAGGGCGGCTTCCAGGATCGCGCGCTCGAGCACGGCGCCGCGACGGCGCGAGGGGGGCGCCTGAGCGGGGGCGGCCGTCCAACGCGAAGTAACCATCAGAGTGTCTCCGTCGTACAGGGGAGCGGTATTCAGGGAGGTTCGGGCTTTCGGGCGGGGGTGCGCGTGACCGGATCGTCCGCGTCGGGCAGCGACTTCAGTGAACGCTTGCGTTCACTGACGGGGAGTCACTACCGTTGACGCGCAAGTGAACGCACGCGTTCACTAACTCACTTGTGGGGGAAGCATAGTGACAACCTCTCAGTTGATTAAGGACGGCAAGCCAGGTGCGGCACGCCGGGAGGGACATCCCGGCATAGCGCTCACCGTCATCGCGGCCTGCCAACTCATGGTGGTACTCGACGCGACGATTGTGAACATCGCACTCCCGCACATTCAAGACGCACTCGACTTCAGCACGACAGACCTGACATGGGTGGTCAGTTCGTACACCCTCACCTTCGGTGGCCTGCTGCTTCTCGGCGCACGGGCCGGTGACATCCTCGGCCGGCGCCGGGTCTTCATGACCGGCATCCTGCTGTTCACATTCGCCTCACTGCTCGGAGGACTCGCCCAGGAGCCCTGGCAGTTGCTGGCGGCGCGGGCCCTGCAGGGCGTGGGTGGCGCGATCGCTTCCCCCACATCGCTGGCCCTGATCACGACGACCTTCCCCGAAGGCCCGGAGCGGAACCGGGCGTTCGCCGTCTTCGCGACGGTCTCGGCCGGTGGCGGCGCCATCGGTCTGCTCGCCGGAGGGATGCTCACGGAGTGGCTCGACTGGCGATGGGTCCTCTTCGTCAACGTGCCCATCGGCATCCTGATCGCCGTTCTCGCGCCGATGTACATCAACGAGTCCCAGCGCCACCCGGGACGCTTCGACATCGCGGGCGCGCTCACCTCGACGGCGGGCATGGCCTCCCTGGTCTACGGCTTCATCCGTGCGGCGGAGAACGGCTGGCGGGACAGTCTCACGATCGGGTCGTTCGGCGCGGCCGCGGTGCTGTTGCTGGCCTTCGGGATCATCGAGACGCGGGCGAAGGAACCCATCACCCCGTTGAGGATGTTCGCCGACCGGAACCGTTCGGGCACCTATCTGATCATGCTGAGCCTCGCCGCCGCGATGTTCGGCATGTTCTTCTACATCGTGCTCTTCGTGCAGAACGTGCTGGGGTACACGCCGATCTCGGCCGGTGTGGCCTTCCTGCCGGTGACGGTCGCGATCGCGGTCGGCGCGGGTCTTTCGCAGCGCTTCCTGCCGGTGCTCGGCCCCAAGCCGTTCATGGTCACCGGCTCGTCGCTCGTCGCCCTCGGGCTCGGCTGGCTGACCTTCATCAGCCCCGACGACTCGTACGCCGGTGGAGTTCTCGGACCGATGCTGCTGTTCGGCTTCGGCATGGGCCTGAACTTCGTGACGCTGACGGTGACCGCCGTCTCCGGCGTCGCCCAGCACGAGGCGGGTGCGGCCTCCGGTCTGCTCAACGTCACGCAGCAGGTGGGCGGTTCGCTCGGCCTCTCCATCCTCACCACGGTCTTCGGCTCGGCCAGCCGCGACGAGGCGCAGAAGCAGATGCCGAAGTTCCTGGCGGACGGCTCGGCCGAGCAGAAGGCGGCGTTCGCCAAGACCCACCAACTGCCTGCCCCCTGGGGCCATGATGTGCTCGCCCACGGCATCTCGACCGCCTTCGTGCCGGCGGTGGGCATGGCCGTGCTCGCCCTGACCACCGCCACACTGGTGATCAGGGTCCGCAAGAGCGACATGGAGGCTCTCGCCGGTACGGCGGAACCGGCGGCGGGCTGAGAGCGCGCTCGCCGGTACGGCGGGAGACTCGCCGTCGGCTCAGGGCACTCTCGCCGGTACGACAGGAGAGCCCGCGCCGAACTGAGCGCAGAACCGTGGAGGGCCGGGTCGTGGTCCGGGTCGTGGAGACCCCGGCGCGACCACGGTCCGGCCGTCCACGGTCCGGCCGTCCACGGTGCGGAGCCGACGAAGCCGGAGGTGCCAGCGGCGCCGGTAGTGCCGAGACACCGAAGACCGGCCCCGTCGAGCGTCGGACGAAGACCGTCAGCGGTACTCGGGAACCTCCGTCAGCGAGTTGCACACAGTCTCGTCGACGGACGGGGTGGGCGGGCGTTCGCGGAGGATGTCCCGGGCCCGGGCCTCACCCCAACTGGTCGCGTACCAGGGTGTGTCGTCCTCGCCCAGATCGTCGGCGATCGCTCTCAGCACGCAGGACCGCGTCGGCTCCTTGAGCTTGTCGAGGGCCGGTACGGCGTCGGCCGACAGATCGCGGGCGTACAGGATGTCGAACTTGCCCGTGTCCTCGTACCGCTGGACGTTGCTCTCGGCGATCAGGCTGTCCGGCGACATCAGCCCGAACGCGAGGACGCCGACCGCCGCACTGGCCGCGACGACGCGAGGCAGCCAGCGGGCACCCCACACACCGGCCGCCATGATGAGCACGATGACCAGGCCCAGCCACAACTCCCCGGCCAGCACCGAGATCCTCAGCCGCGTCAGCCCATAAGCCTCCACATACATGTCCATACGTCGCACAGCGGATGCCACGACAACGAGCGCCAGCGCGCAGAGAGTTCCCAGCACACCCCGCACCAGCTTCCGGTCGCCGGCGCCGTCCCGCGGGGCCCAGCGCAGCGCGAACACCACGACGAGCAGGGTCAGCAGCGTGACGAACAGAAGCTGCCAGAAGCCCTGGCGCGCGTACGCCGCGTACGACAGGCCGGTCTTCTTCAGCACGGCGTCGTAGCCGCCGAAGAGGACGACGAGCTGAACCGCGTTGAAGGCCGCGAAGAGCACCGTGAGCACGATCAGCGGCAGCGCCCACTCGACACGGTTGCGCGGGCGCCCTGGGCGCACCACGACACGGTCCAGTCGCACCGGCGCGGCCGCCGTGTGGGCCACGGCCAGCGCCACGACCAGGCCCGACAACAGGAGCACGACGCGCACGGGTCCGCCGGTGACCGAGGTGTCCGGCACCAGGTCGCTGAGCAGATCGGCGAAAGCGGCGTCGGCTCCGGCGAACAGGGCGCCGAAGACCAGCAGCAGGACCGCGCTCACCACGAACGCGCGCAGGCCGACGCCGACCCCGCGACGGGCGCCGCCGAATCGTTCCCGCAGCCCGCGCCAGCCCCAGGTGATGCCGGTGATCACCGAGTTCATCACGCCGACGGGGCCGAGCAGGATCGCCGGCCAGGTGCGGCCGCCGTTCAGCGCGAGCGAGCCGAGCCCGATCGCCGCCGTGACCGCCAGGAACGACGGCCAGTCCGCGTCCCGCAGAGCCGGCACGGCCAGCAGACCGATGCCACCGATGCCCCAGACCACGCTCCACGCGCGCGGGCGGCGCCTCGCGGCCCGGCCGGCGAAGTACGCGGCGAGCGCCGCGGGGACCGCGACCAGCAGGAGGTTGATCCCGAGACCGCCGTCGAGGAGCAGCATGCTCAGCACGCCGGTCGCGAGCACGGCCCACAGCGTGGGCGTGCGCACCGGGGCGGGCGACGTGACCCACAGCTCCGGCGACCACACGTCGGGGGCGGCCGACGGGCCCGCCTTGCCCGCCCTCGCCTGCGGCGGCCGGGCGGCCTGGTGCCGCACTCCGCCGACGACGCCGGCACCGGCACCGACGACCCCGGCTGCTCTCTCGGGCGAGGGCTTGGCACCGGGCCCGTGCGCGGCACCAGTCACCTCGCCATCCCCGGGCGCGCCCGCCCGTCCCGGACCGTCCACAATCCGAGGCTCCTCCTCGACCTCAGGCGTATCCGCACCCTCGGACTCGACCGCACCCTCGGACTCAACCGCGCCTGCGGACGCAACCGCAGCCTCGGACCCACTCGTACCCCCGGCCTCGTCCGCGCCCCCCGACGCGTCCGAATCCGTGGAGTCCGTGGGCTCCGGTGTCTCCGAGTGCCGGGGCACGGCTCCCGGAGTCTCCTCGCCGGCCTCCGGTCTCCTCCGCTGCGCCGATGGCCCGTCTTCGGGCTCGGGCGTGGACGGTATGTCGGACAAGGGATCCCCTCCCAGCCGGTCACCGGGCAGCCCGGATCACGCCGCTGGGGCGGAGAGGCTGTCAGCCGGTGTTTCGTCGGCACACGCCCGCCATGATCAACGGGCGGCGTGGCGCACAGGGTATCCAGGGGTCATGCGGCTCACCACGGCGCCGAGGGGCTGTAGCAAGCCTGTGACACAGCCCGGAGCCCCTCCGGAGCCCTCCGGAGCCCGCCTGGGCCGGGTTCCTCCCCCGCCCCCCAGAGCCCGCCTCACGCGGCGTCCGAAGGCCGCCGCAAGACGTCCCCGAGGAATCCGGGAAGCCCGGTCGCATCCCCTTGGCTCCGCGCGGCCGACGTACGCCCCGACAGGCAGCCGACGGCCGACTCGCCCCGCCAGCCGCTCGCCGGCGATCACACCGCCGCCGTACCACCGAAACACGCCGACGGCAGGCCCCGCCGTACGCCCGACAGGCAGCCGGCGGCACGCTCCCCTCCACCCGCTCCTCGGCGAACACGCCACTGGCGGGTATGCCCGAAACGCCGCCGCCCGGTACGCCCTACACGCCGCCCGCACTGCTCCCCGACGCGACCCCGGGCAGCCATTCCGGCAGTGCCTCCGTCGCTTCCAGCCATGCCCCGGGGGGCGCGCCGGCCTTTCCCGAGGCGATGACGCCGCCGACGATGGAGCAGTTCGTGTCCACGTCACCGCCGACCTGGGCGGTGGCCCAGAAGCCCTGCTCGTAGTCACCCAGGGCGCGGGCCGCGGACCAGAGGGCGAAGGGCACGGTGTCGTGTGCCGACGTGCGCCGTCCACAGCCCAGCACGGCGGCCACGGTCGCAGCGTCCCCGTAGTCGAGCATGTCGCGGGCGCGCCTCAGCCCGGCCCCCACGGCGCTGCGCGGTACGAGCGCGATGACGCCGTCCAGCAGGGCCTCGGCGCTGGGCGGGCCCGCCGGGTCGGCGGCCAGGGCCGCGGCCGCGGCGACGGCCATCGCGCCGACCACGGCCTCGCGGTGCTGGTGCGTCGGATAGGCGGAGATCTCCGCCTGGTGGGTCGCCTGCTCCGGGTCGTCCGCGTACCAGGCGCCCAGAGGAGCGATCCTCATCGCGGCGCCGTTGCCCCAGGAGCCCTGGCCCTTGAAGAGCGCCGACGCGAGCTCGCGCCAGTCTCCGCCCTCCCGGACCAGCCTCAGGAGACGGTTGACCGCCGGTCCGTAGCCGCGGTCGAAGTCGTGGTGGTCGGCGAAGGAGTGCGCCAGTGCGTCCTGGTCGACGCGGTGGTGTGTGGCCAGGGCGGCGACCACGGAACAGGCCATCTCGGTGTCGTCGGTCCACTGCCAGGGCCGGGGCGGCAGTTCTCGGCGCTTGAGCAGGGGGTAGTTCACGGGCACGAAGAACTGCGAGCCCAGCGCGTCTCCCACCGCGAGTCCGCGCAGGCTGGCGAGGGCGCGCTCGAAGCGCCCGTCGGGAGAGATGTCAGCGATCATCGCCCTGCCACTCTATCCGGTGGCTCCGAACGACTTCCGGATCGCGCCACTGCTCGAAGGGACGGTCGAGGGTGTACCGGCCGTCCTCCCCCAGAACGAGCATCCTCACCTCCGCGTTCCCCGGGTTGGAGAGCGATTCGAACTCGGCGACGCTCCAGTGGAACCAGCGCATGCAGAACAGCCGCATGGCCAGGCCATGGGTCACCAGGAGCACGTTCGGCGGGTGGTCGGGGGCCTCGAAGCTGCGGTACAGGCTCTCCAGGAAGCCGCCGACCCGGTCGTACACGTCGGCGCCGGACTCGCCTTGCGCGAACCGGTAGAAAAAGTGCCCGTACGCGTCGCGATAGGCCTTCTGGAGGCGTACGTCGTCACGCTCCTGCCAGTTGCCCCAGTCCTGTTCGCGCAGTCGAGGCTCCTCGCGCACGCGTACGAGCTCGGGGTCGAGGTGAAAGGCGCGGAAGGTCTCGTGGGTACGGCGGTAGGGGGAGACGTAAACGCTTACGCGCTCCCTTCCGAAGAGCTCGCGCAGCCGCTTGCCGGTGTCCTCCGCCTGCTGCCACCCCGTCTCCGTGAGCGCCAGTGCGTGGTCGGGCTCGCGTTCGTAGACGGTGTCATCGGCATTGCCCACCGACTCGCCGTGCCGGACAAGGACGATGCGCCGTGGTCGTGCCATGCCAAAACCCTAGATCGTGCCGGCCCTGTTCGAGCGGTCGTACGGTCACATAAGGCGCAGGTCACACTGTTCCGGCAGCACAGGTCACACTCTCCCGCACATCAGTTCGCCCGACGGGAGGGTGCCGTCAGACGATCCAGCCGGGTTCGAGCTGCACGACATCTCCCGCGAGGGCGGCTATGTCTGCCTCGAGCTGGGCGCGCAGAGCCAGCCGCTCCAGCCGCTCGGCGCGGTATTTTCCGTGCTCGGCGGCCGACTGCCACATGGACAGGACCAGGAACTCACTGCCGGGCGCCTCGCCGAACATGCCCCGGACCATGCCGGGCGAACCGGCCATCGCGGGGTTCCAGACCTTCTCCTGCATCAGGGCGAAGTGTTCCGCGCGCTCCTCGTGGACACGGCAGTGCGCGACCCGGACCACGTCGGAGTCCGTGAAGCGCGGCTCGAAGCCCGTCTTCACGTCGAAACGGTAGTCGAACAGCTTGACTTGAGCGTCCTTGAAGGTGCCGGACTGCGACGCGGCGAGCCGGTCGTGGGACCGGGCCATGAAGGAGTCGTAGAAGGCACGGCTCTCCCAGAACGAGAAGATGTGCGCGACACCGGTTCGCCCCACACTCCACCCTCCCCCCTGTCCCCGGAATCCCGGCTCCCCCAGAAGCCCCGCCCACTTTCGCTGCCCCCGTTCGAAACCGCGGCGGTCGACCACGGTGCAGCGAATCCACTTGACCAGCACCGCGCCATCGTAAGGCCCCGGAACGTGGCGCCGGTCACGCTCTGGCGGAGTGGATCCGGGCGCGCGCCCCTGCGTGCGTGGCACGATGGGCAATCGGCCCTGCTCTCAGGGGAGTTGGACCGGTGACTGTTGAGGAACGGGGAGGGGACATCCGGTGAACGGTCTCAACAAGGGGATCCGCAAGGCCGAGTTGGCAATCAAGTGGGATCCCAGTCCCGTGGGCGAGCCCGCGACCGATCTCGACATCGTCGCGGCGACGTATCTGGCGTCCGCGCCGAACGGCAACCCGGACTACGTGGTGTATTTCGGCAGCCGTTCGCCGGACGGCACCATCTATCTGAACCGCGACAGCAAGGACGGCAAGGGCTTCGGCTGGGACGAGGTCATGACCCTGGAACTCGACCGCCTCGACAGCCGCTACGCGCGCGTGGTCGTCGGTGTCCTGATCCAGCAGCGCACCGAGGCACGGACCTTCGTCGGTGTCCTGAACCCCGCCTTCCGGCTGCGCGAGGGCTACACCGCCCTGACTCAGGGCGACTTCGGCGACGTGCTGGGTTCGACGGCCGCGACCATCGGGGAGTTCGTGCGCGACCACTCCGGTGAATGGACGTTCCATGCGGGCATCCACGGCTTCGACACCGACCCGGCGACCTTCGCGAGGGTCATGGGCAGCCCGCAGGAGGCATGAGGCACAGCCCGGCGTCCTCCCGTCCGCGCTGTGCCGGCCGTCGGCCCCGGACCCGCCCGGGGCCTGTCCGGCGGCGGGTGTTCAGCCGCTCTTCCAGCCCGGGACCGTCGGCAGCACCAGCTCGGCGACGCGGAACAGCGCCGCGTCGTCGGGCACCCCACCGTCCTGACGCCAGACGGAGATTTCGAACGAACCGCCGCCCCCCTTGGCGTCCTTGGCGACCAGCAGGCTGCGGGCGACGCCGCCGGGGCCGCTCTCGGCCTTGCCCGAGCCGAAGCTGAGGGCGATCGTCCGGTCCGAGTAGAGGACCGCCGGGTGGCCCAGGATCTGCCTCGGCTCCGCCTTCGGCAGCAGATCGAGGCCCTGGGCGACGGAGAGCCGGTCGTCCGAGGCGGACAGCTTCACGGAGTACGTCTTCAGCGTGACGTTCGCTTCGGGGCTGGCGATCTTGGTGCCGCCGTCAAGGGTGATCACGCTGTCGTCGCCGTTGGCCGTCCGCGCGTGCTCGTCGGGCGTCCCGAGGAGGGCCGGCAGGTCCCCGCGGTTGAGCGCCTGGCAGAGCTGCTCACCGGAGACGCGCTTCGGCGACGGGGCGCCGAGCCGGTCGGAGCACCTGGCCGGGTCGCCGGTGCCGTTGCTGTTCGGAAGGACCCGCGAAAGCCCCCATATGCCCCCCATGACGCCCGCGACCAGCACCACCGCCGCGACGGCCTGAACCCCCGCGTTCAGGCCTCTCTTCGATCCGGCCACCTTGTCGGCCATGTCCCCCGCCTTCCCCCGCACGCTCCGTGCGCGCGGAGGGAGACTAGCCGTTGATCGTTTCGCGGGAAAGGCGAATTCCGCCGGACCCGGCCTCCGGACCCGGCGGCAGCCGCCGGAAACGCCGAGGGCGGTGGAGCCGACTGCTCGCTCCACCGCCCTGATCAGCCTTTCACGCCCGGCAGGCGCATGGTGTCGGCCGCGGCCGTTCGCCGAACCGGCGCCCGGTGTCAGCCGCTACCGCCCGTCCGTCCGGCGTCAGCTGCAACCGCTCGTCGAACCGCAGCCCTCGCAGATGTAGCAGGAGCCGGCCCGCTGCATCTTCGTACCGCAGGAGAAGCAGAGCGGGGCGTCGGCCTGGATGCCGAGCTGCATCTCCACCAGCTCGGCGCTGGTGCGGACCTGCTTCGGCGCGGGCTCGGCCGCGACGGGCTCGGCCTTGGGGGCCGCGACGGCCTTCAGCTCGTGCGCGATGGGCGCGGACTGGGCCAGGCCCTCGACGTCGAGCTCGTCCTCGGAGGGCTCGTAGGAACCCGTCTCCAGGTGACGCTGACGCTCCTCGGCGGAGTGGATGCCGAGCGCGGAGCGCGTCTCGAAGGGCAGGAAGTCCAGCGCCAGGCGGCGGAAGATGTAGTCGACGATCGACTGCGCCATCCGCACGTCCGGGTCGTCCGTCATGCCGGCCGGCTCGAAGCGCATGTTGGTGAACTTCGAGACGTACGTCTCCAGCGGCACGCCGTACTGCAGACCCACCGAGACGGCGATCGAGAAGGCGTCCATCATGCCCGCGAGGGTCGAACCCTGCTTCGACATCTTGAGGAAGACCTCGCCGAGACCGTCGTCGGGGTAGGAGTTGGCGGTCATGTAACCCTCGGCGCCGCCCACCGTGAAGGAGGTGGTGATGCCGGGACGGCCCTTGGGCAGACGCTTGCGGACCGGGCGGTACTCCACGACCTTCTCGACCGCGGTACGGATGGTGTCCTCGGCCTTGGCCGTGACCTCGGCCTTCTCCTTCTCCTTGGTCTTGGCGGAGAGGGGCTGGCCGACCTTGCAGTTGTCGCGGTAGATCGCGAGCGCCTTGACGCCCATCTTCCACGCCTCGAAGTAGACCTCTTCGACGTCCTCGACGGTCGCCGTCTCCGGCAGGTTGACCGTCTTGGAGAGCGCGCCGGAGATCCACGGCTGGATCGCGGCCATCATGCGGACGTGGCCCATCGCGGAGATGGAGCGCTCACCCATGGCGCAGTCGAACACCTCGTAGTGCTCGTGCTTGAGACCGGGGGCGTCGATCACATTGCCGTTCTCGGCGATGTGGGCGACGACCGCCTCGATCTGCTCCTCCTGGTAGCCCAGGCGGCGCAGGGCCTGCGGCACGGTGCCGTTGACGATCTGCATCGAGCCGCCGCCGACGAGCTTCTTGAACTTGACCAGCGCGAGGTCAGGCTCGAGGCCGGTGGTGTCGCAGGACATCGCGAGACCGATGGTGCCGGTCGGGGCGATGACGGAGGCCTGCGCGTTGCGGAAGCCGTTCTTCTCGCCGAGGCGGATCACGTCCTGCCAGGCCTCCGTGGCGGCGGCCCAGATCGGGGTGTCCAGGTCGTCCATGCGGACGGCCGAGGTGTTGGCGTCGGCGTGCTGCTTCATGACGCGCTGGTGGGGCTGCGCGTTGCGGGCGTAGCCGTCGTACGGGCCGACGACCGCGGCGAGCTCGGCGGAACGCTTGTACGACCTACCGGTCATCAGGGAGGTGATGGCGCCGGCGAGCGCGCGGCCGCCGTCGGAGTCGTACGCGTGGCCGGTCGCCATCAGCAGGGCGCCGAGGTTGGCGTAGCCGATGCCGAGCTGACGGAAGGCGCGGGTGTTCTCGCCGATCTTCTCGGTCGGGAAGTCGGCGAAGCAGATGGAGATGTCCATCGCGGTGATGACGAGCTCGACGACCTGGGCGAAGCGCTCGACGTCGAAGGACTGGTGGCCCTTGCCGTCGTCCTTGAGGAACTTCATCAGGTTCAGGGAGGCGAGGTTGCAGGACGTGTTGTCCAGATGCATGTACTCGCTGCACGGGTTCGAGCCGTTGATACGACCGGACTCCGGGCACGTGTGCCACTGGTTGATCGTGTCGTCGTACTGGATGCCCGGGTCGGCGCAGGCCCAGGCGGCCTCGGCCATCTTGCGGAAGAGGGACTTGGCGTCGACCTTCTCGATGACCTCTCCGGTCATGCGTGAGGTGAGGCCGAACGTTCCGCCTTCCTCGACCGCCTTCATGAAGGTGTCGTTCACGCGGACCGAGTTGTTGGCGTTCTGGTACTGGACGGACGTGATGTCGTCGCCGCCCAGGTCCATGTCGAAGCCCGCGTCGCGCAGGGCGCGGATCTTCTCCTCTTCCTTCACCTTGGTCTCGATGAAGTCCTCGATGTCGGGGTGGTCGACGTCCAGGATGACCATCTTGGCCGCGCGGCGGGTGGCGCCGCCCGACTTGATCGTTCCTGCGGAGGCGTCGGCACCGCGCATGAAGGAGACGGGACCCGAGGCGTTGCCGCCCGAGGAGAGGAGCTCCTTGGAGGAGCGGATGCGGGAGAGGTTCAGGCCGGCGCCGGAGCCGCCCTTGAAGATCATGCCCTCTTCCTTGTACCAGTCGAGGATCGACTCCATGGAGTCGTCGACGGCCAGGATGAAGCAGGCGGATACCTGCTGGGGCTGGGGGGTCCCGACGTTGAACCAGACCGGGCTGTTGAAGCTGAAGATCTGGTGCATGAGCGCGTAGGTCAGCTCGTGCTCGAAGATCTCGGCGTCGGCGGGCGACGCGAAGTACTTGAAGTCCTCGCCGGCCTTCCGGTACGTCTTCACGATGCGGTCGATGAGCTGCTTGAGGCTCACCTCGCGCTGCGGGGTGCCGACGGCACCGCGGAAGTACTTACTGGTGACGATGTTGACCGCGTTCACCGACCAGAAGCCGGGGAACTCGACGCCACGCTGCTCGAAGTTGATCGAGCCGTCGCGCCAGTTGGTCATGACGACGTCACGGCGCTCCCACTCCACCTCGTCGTACGGGTGCACGCCGGGGGTGGTGTGAATGCGCTCGATGCGCAGTCCCTTGCTGGCCTTGGCTCCGCCCTTCGCGCGGGAACCTCGTGCCGGACCGCTCGCCGTCTCTGTCATGCCGCCTCCCTGTAACAGGCTAAAACGCGCTCAAGTGCCGCGAACTTCCCGTGGCACGGTGTGTCTCTGATGCAGCGCGCGCCACTGGTACGGCCGTGCGCTGCAAGTCTGTGGTCGCCGCCCGCGGGCGGGCCCGGACACCTTGAAGGGTCCGGTCCGCGGTCAGTCGGCGGCGGTGGCGGGCACGGGAACCTCAGCGGTTCCGCCCGGCCTGTGATCGGTCTCCTGGCACACCACGTCCGGGACGTCGTCGTCCTCGGCCGGGCGCTGATTCACCTGCCTGAGTTCCGCGATGGCGGCTTCGAAGTCGTCGAGCGAATCGAAGGCCCGGTACACGGACGCGAACCTCATGTAGGCCACGAGGTCGAGTTCCTGCAAGGGTCCGAGTATGGCCAGCCCCACGTCGTGGGTGGTCAGCTCGGCGCTTCCGGTGGCTCGCACGGCCTCTTCGACCCGCTGCCCGAGCTGGGCCAGCGCGTCCTCGGTGACAGGCCGCCCCTGGCACGCCTTGCGCACGCCGTTGATGACCTTGATGCGGCTGAAGGGCTCGGTCACACCGGAGCGCTTCACCACCATCAGCGAGCACGTCTCCACGGTCGTGAAACGACGGGAGCAGTCGGGGCACTGGCGGCGCCTGCGGATCGACGTGCCGTCGTCGGTCGTACGACTGTCGACGACGCGGCTGTCCGGGTGCCTGCAGAAGGGGCAGTGCATGGCTCCAACCCTCCTTCACAGCACGACTCAGGAACCTCGCGGGACCTCACGGGCCCCTCGAAGCAGCCTCAAGCATAGGCGATGCCCGAGGGCCGGGAGACCCGGGGGACCACAACTTCTGGGATGCCTCCGCAATCCAACCACTAGATGTGGGGATCGACCCCTGAAACCGCCCACGCCGCGCGTGTCGTACACGTAAGGGCACGTGCCGCACAGGCATACCCATCCCGGACACACGGGGATAGCGTGGCCGACGCACGGAAAGGGGCCGGTTCCCGGCCGGTCGGCCGTCGAATGGCAGACTGGGCGACGGCCCAGGTCAGCCGGTACGGCTGCCGCCTCCGGCGCTGAAGGGTACAGCAATGGGCCTTTTTGTCCGCCAGGCGCGTCGACAGCCATACACCCAGACACATGCTCACGTCAGGCAATTCGCGGTTTTTCACTCGAACGTGTGTTTGGCGCAACCTTTCGAAAGCAACTACCGTTGTCCAGCAGGGAGACCATCGAGAGGGGCCGACGTGACCACCACCGCAGACAGTGCCACCATCACCGCCCAGGACCGCTCCCAGGGCCGACTCGAGCCGGTGCATGTGATGAACGAAGCCGCGAATCATGAGGGGCCAAAGCGCTCCCTGCCTGGCCGACCTCCAGGCATCCGGGCAGACAGCTCGGGACTCACGGACCGGCAGCGCCGGGTGATCGAGGTGATCCGGGACTCCGTACAGAGGCGCGGCTACCCGCCGTCGATGCGGGAGATCGGGCAGGCCGTCGGCCTCTCCAGCACCTCCTCCGTCGCACACCAGCTCATGGCGCTGGAGCGCAAGGGCTTCCTGCGGCGCGACCCGCACCGCCCGCGCGCGTACGAGGTCCGGGGCTCGGACCAGTCGTCGGTGCAGCCGACGGACACGGCGGGCAAGCCGGCCGCGTCCTACGTACCGCTCGTCGGCCGTATCGCCGCCGGTGGCCCGATCCTCGCCGAGGAGTCGGTCGAGGACGTCTTCCCCCTCCCCCGCCAGCTCGTGGGTGACGGGGAGCTGTTCGTGCTGAAGGTCGTCGGTGACTCGATGATCGAGGCCGCCATCTGCGACGGGGACTGGGTCACGGTCCGCCGTCAGCCGGTCGCCGAGAACGGCGACATCGTCGCCGCGATGCTGGACGGCGAGGCCACGGTGAAGCGGTTCAAGCGCGAGGACGGCCACGTGTGGCTGCTGCCGCACAACTCGGCGTACCAGCCGATCCCGGGCGACGAGGCGACCATCCTCGGAAAGGTCGTCGCCGTGCTGCGCCGGGTGTGACACCGCGAGGGGCGGTCCACCGCCCCCGCCCCTGACCGGGCCCCGGAACCAACTGCGCCGGTTCCGGGGCCCTGCACGTTTCTGGCCGGGGGCCTTGACCGAGCGCGCCCGGTCCGGGACCGCCCGGCACCTCGGGCGGCCGGGCAGCACCAGAGGCCCGGACGCCCGGGCAGATGCCGGGGTCGGGGACCACCAAGCAGGCCCGGAGCCCAGGCGGCCCGGCGGGCACCAGAAGCCCGGATGCCCGGGCAGACGCCGGGGTCCGGAACAGCCGAACAGGCCCGGAGCCCGGGCGGGCCGGCGGGCACCAGTAGCTCGGACGCCCGAGCAGGCCCGGGTCACCGGACAGTCCGGCAAGCACCCCGGGTCCCGGAACGGCGACCAGATACGTGGGGTTCCTAGAGCCTCGGGCAAGCGCCCTGTGGGGCTACGAACGCCGGGCGGACTGCGGTGGTTCCGGGGTGCCCGGCAGGCGCCCGGGGCGCCGGGCCGTGGCGTCGTCTGTGTTGGTTTCCGGGCGGGGCCGCGCGTTCTCCGGCTCCGCCGATGTGTCGGCTGGGCTACGCGTCCTCTGGCTCCGCGGGCGCGTCGGCGGGCTTCGGCGTGGGCTCCTCGGTCGTCCTGGCCCTCTCGTCGATCGCCGCGAGGGATCTACGGACCTGGTTCGGGTCCGTGGTGTACCAGAAGTCGGGGAGCGAGGCCTTCAGATAGCTGCCGTAGCGGGCCGTGGCCAGACGCTGGTCCAGGACGGCCACCACACCCCGGTCACCCGAGGCCCGGACGAGACGGCCGGCGCCCTGGGCCATGAGGAGCGCGGCATGGGTGGCGGCGACGGCCATGAAGCCGTTCCCCCCGTTCTCCTCGACCGCCTTCTGGCGGGCGCTCATCAGCGGGTCGTCGGGGCGGGGGAAGGGGATCTTGTCCATGACGACGAGCTGACAACTGGCCCCCGGCACGTCCACGCCCTGCCAGAGCGAGAGCGTGCCGAACAGACAGGTCTTCGGGTCCGCCGCGAAGTTCTTGATCAGCTCACCGAGCGTCTCCTCGCCCTGGAGCAGGATCGGGTACTCGGGGATACGGGTCCGCAGTTCCTCCGCCGCGAGCTGGGCCGCGCGCATCGAGGAGAACAGACCGAGCGTACGGCCGCCGGCGGCCTGGATCAGCTCGGTGAGTTCGTCGAGCATGTCCCCCCGGTCGGCGTCCCGCGCGGGGCGCGAGAGATGCCGGGCGACGTACAGGATGCCCTGCCGGGGGTAGTCGAACGGCGAGCCGACGTCGACACCCTTCCACTGCGGGAGGTCGTCACCCTCCGTGCCCTCGGGTGCGAGCCCCATCGACGCTCCCACGCCGTTGAAGTCGCCACCGAGCTTGAGCGTGGCGGACGTCAGGACGACCGAGCGGTCGGCGAACAGCTTCTCCCTCAGGAGCCCGGACACGTTCATCGGAGCGACCCGGAGCGAGGCTCCGAAGCGGTCGTGACGCTCGTACCAGACGACGTCCCACTCGGAGCCGTTGGCGATGCGCTCCGCCACGGCGTGCACGGACTCGACGGACGCCAGTGCCTGCTTCCGTACGGCGTCCTCGTCCTGGACGGACTTGTCACGGGTGGAGCCGAGGGCGGTGATCACCGTACGGGAGGCGTCGCGCAACGCCATCAGCGCGTACCCGAGGTCCTCCGGGATCTCCTCCAGGCGGCCCGGCAGAGCCAGCTCCATCAGGCGTTCGAAGCCCTCGGCGGCGGTCTGGAGCTGGTCGGCGGCCTTTTCGTTGACGAGCTTCGCGGAGCGGCGCACGGCACGGTTGACCTGCCCCGGGGTGAGCTCGCCGGTGGCGACGCCGGTGACCCGGGAGACCAGCTCATGGGCCTCGTCGACGATCAGCACCTCGTGCTGCGGCAGGACCGGCGCGCCCTCGATGGCGTCGATCGCGAGCAGTGCGTGGTTGGTGACGACGACCTCGGCGAGCTTGGCCCGCTCGCGGGCCATCTCGGCGAAGCACTCGGCTCCGTAGGCGCATTTCGTGGCGCCGAGGCACTCCCGGGAGGACACCGACACCTGGCCCCAGGCCCGGTCGGAGACACCGGGGGTGAGGTTGTCCCGGTCACCCGTCTCGGTCTCGTCCGACCAGTCGCGCAGCCGCAGCAGGTCCTGTCCCAGCTTGCTGGTGGGCGCGGCCGCCTCGAACGGGTCGAAGAGTCCCTCTTCCTCGTCCTGCGGCACGCCCTCGTGCAGGCGGTGCAGGCACAGATAGTTCGACCGGCCCTTCAGCATCGCGAACTCGGGGCGGCGGCGCAGCAGCGGATGCAGCGCGTCGACGGTGCGCGGCAGGTCCCGCTCCACGAGCTGACGCTGGAGCGCCAGGGTGGCGGTCGCCACGACCACCCGCTCGCCGTGCGCGAGCGCGGGAACCAGGTAGCCGAGCGACTTTCCGGTGCCGGTGCCCGCCTGGATCAGCAGGTGGGAGCTGTCGTCGATGGCGGCCGCGACGGCTTCGGCCATCGTCACCTGGCCGGGGCGCTCCGAGCCGCCGACAGCGGTGACGGCAGCGTGCAGGAGTTCGGGGAGGGAGGGCTTCGTCATAGCGCTGCCAGCCTACGGGGCGCCACTGACAACCGAGCGATCAAGCCCGGAACCAAGGGCGTGATCAAGGCCGACGCGGGCCCGAGGATCAAGGGATGCGACACGCAGACTCCTGCACAAGAACCGGATGGTGCGATCGGCACGTCACGGGGTGACGGCCCTACAGCAGATCGCGCAGGGCCCGGTCCCGGATCATGAGGGCCGCCCTCTTGCCCGGCAGATCGACCTCGGCGGAGAAGCGGAAGCCCGCGCTCAGGAACGCGGACACGGAGGGGGTGTTGCGGAGGTCGGGTTCCGCGACGACACGGGCGCAGGACGGGCGCTTGTCCAGGACGTGGTCGGCGACGGCTCTGAGCAGGGTGGAGCCGACGCCCCTCCCGCGGTCGGCGACACCGCCGACGAGGAGGTGGATCCCGGTGTCGTGGGGCCGGGCGGGGTAATGGCGTGCCAGGAGATCGAGGTCCGCGCGGTAGATCTCCCAGTAGCTCATCGGGATGCCGTCGAGCACGCCGAGGCACGGGACGCTGCGCCCGTCGCCGTCGAGCTGCCGGAGCACATGGTCCTCGACCACGGACTCGGGTCCCGCCAGCTCCCAGAACTCCGCGACGGCGGGGTCGTTCATCCAGCGGTGGACGAGGGCCAGGTCGCGGCCGGGACGCACCGGGACGAGCTGGAGGACGCCCGCGGGTGTCTTGGCCGGCCCCCAGCCGCCGACGCGGTCGAGCAGATCGCCCCCGTCCGGCGTCCTGTCCACGGCCCCTTCCCGAGATCGGCCCGGAACTCCTTCCGGAGCTCCTTCCGCGGCCTCGTCCCCCGGTCCCATGCTCCCCGCGAACAGGGCGATCAGTTCGTCGGAAAGGCGCAGGTCGAGCGTGTCCTCGCAGTCCGTGCCGGTGACGGGGTCGGTGCTCTCGTCGGTGGGAGGCACGACGACGCTCCTCTCGGGAGACGGGGTGGGTCATGTTCCCCAGGGATGAGGGGAGTCGGACATCAGGAATGGAGGGGGTTGGTGATGGTGACGTAGACGGACTGGGTGTCGACGGGGCCGACGAGTTCGTCGAGGCCGTGCAACCGGGTCAGCAGGTTGGCCTTGCAGCGCAGGACGGGTGAGTCGAGCAGAAGGGCGGGCAGCGGGGTCCGCAGCCGAGCCGGGCCGGTGATCACGCCGCCGAGGAAGCGCCGGAACGCGGCGAGCAACAGAGCTTCGTCGGCGAGCCGTTGGGAGCCGAAGGCCCCGATGAGGCCGAACACGTTGTTGATGGCCAGGTAGTAGGCGAAGCGTTCGTCGGTGACCTCGTCGGAGACGAAGGTGTCGCTGTGCGCGCCGATGCCGGGCAGCCGGTGGTCGAGTTCGGCACGCCGGGACTCGCGGAAGTAGTAGCCCTGGTTGTCCCGGTAGCGGCCGCCCGCGGGCCAGCCGTCCGCGTCCAGCAGGAGCAGGGTGTTCTGCTGGTGCGCCTCCAGGGCGATGCCGGCCTCGCTGTCCAGCCAGAGCACGGGGCGGACGACCTGTTCGAGATAGCGCAGGAACCATTCGGTGGCGACGGCGCCGCGCGGGCGGCCGGTCCGTCCCGCGAGCCCGGTGACGACCTCGGTGAGCCGGGAGCGCATGAAGGGGCCGCGCTCGGCCGGGTTGTGTGTACCCAGGCGTGCGTACGGCCGGGGTGAGACCAGCCCCGCGACGCAGCCGACGTCGTCCGTCGGCGCGAACGGGTTGTGGCGGATCATCACGTCGAGCCCGGGAAGCGGATTGCCGTCCCGGTCGTCGACGGCGAGCCAGGACGGGTCGCGGACGATGTCGAAGCCGGGATGGGCGGACTGCCATTGCTCGAACAGGCCGCCGCGCAGCAGACGGTGGACCTCGGCGCCGCGGTGGAGTTCCTTGCGGAGGTTCTCACGACGGGAGTTGGTGATGCGCAGTCCCAGCGACAGTTTCAGCATCGCGGGGGCGCCGGAGCGGTAGACGGTGCGGACGGAGGAGGTGGGGTGCCAGGGCGTGCCGTGGGGGCCGAGGTCGCGGAGCAGCCCGGCGTCCAGCAGGGCCGCGGTCTCGGGACGCTGCCGGACCTCCCGCATCTGCCAGGGGTGCAGGGGCAGTACGGCGGAACAGCCCTCGGGGAGGGACAGACCGGGTCCGGCCAGCCGCAGGGTGAGCTGCTCCGCCGACACGGGCCGGCCGCGTTCCGTCCACGCCGAGTCGGACGCCAGCACCGAGGGGGCGACCGCCATCCAGTGCAGCGGGAAGGAGCCGCGCAACTCGGGTGAGTAGAGCCTGCCTTCCGTGTCGGAGAGGCCGTCGCGCCCCTTGGGCGTCGGGTGCAGGGGGTGGCCGAGGAGGAGCGCCTGCTCCGCGGCGAGGAAGTGGTCGGGTGGGTCGGCGGGGTGCTCCCTGCGGTCCCTGATGAACACGGCGGTGCGACGGACCGAGTCGGCGACGCGGCCGACGAGGTCGGCGCCTTCACCGGCCGGACTGTCCGCGTGCCGGGCGTCGGCCTCGCCCGGCGTCTCTGCCTCTGCCTCTGCCTCTGCCTCTGCCTCTGCCTCTGCCGGCGAATCGTCGGACGGTGCCGGGTGAATCGTGTCCGCGACCGGTGTTCCGGGGGCTGTCTGGCGTGCGAGGAGGGCCGCCACGGTCACCGCGTCGACGGCCGGTGCCTGTTCGGGCGCTCCGGCGAGGAGGGGAAGCCCGAAGCGGTGCCAGCCGGAGGGGGACCAGTGATGGACGGGAACGAGCAGGGCCGCGCCGCTGGCCGGCAGTGCAATGCGCAGGGTGCCGTCGTCGGGGGCGGCCAGGTCGTTCTCCCGTACCCAGCAGCGCAGCAGATTCTCGACGGCCGCCGCCTGCGCCGCCGTCCGGGTGTCGGGGTGGTCGAGCAGGTCCAACAGGTCCACCGGGTCCACGGTGGCCCGGCCCGGCCGTTCGGGCGCCCTGGCCGCGTCCGTCTGCCGGGGAAGGGACTCCGCGGGCAGGTGCGAAGCCGGTGCGGCGACGGCCGTTCGCTCGTACGGGGAGGGAGGGCTGTCGGGTACGGGGGTGGTGTTCACGAGGAGTTCCTTGCGGGTCGTTCGGGCTCGTGCGGCGACGGGACCGGGCCGGAGCCGGGGTGCGTCGGGGCTCTTGGCGTTCCTGGCCGGTCGGTGGGGCGGGCGGTGAGGCGGTGAATGCCGAGGGGCCGGGCCGTCACTCGGACCGGCGGCACCTCGCGCCCCGTCCCTCCCGGGTCTCCGGTCCCCCAGGGCCGTTGCGCTCACCGCGCTCACCGCGTCCGCGAGGCGGTCGAGCACGGCGGAGACTTGTTCGTCGCTGATCGTCAGAGGGGGAAGGAGTCGTACGACGCTCGAACGGCGGCCCCCGAGTTCCACGATCAGACCGCGGCGCAGGCACTCCCGCTGGACGGCGGCGGCGAGTTCGGGGGCGGCGGGGCGGGGACCGTCGGGGGTGGGACCGTCGGGGGTGCGCTGCGGGGGCCCTTCGGGGTCGACGAGTTCGAGGCCGATCATCAGACCGCGGCCGCGTACGTCCCCGACGCACGGGACCTCCGAGGCGAGCGAGCGCAACTGGTCCAGCATGCGGGCCCCGACGGTCGCCGCGCGTCCGGCGAGGCCGTGCTCGCGGACGTAGGCCAGGGTGGCCGTGCCGGCGGCCATGGCCAGTTGGTTGCCACGGAAGGTGCCGGCGTGGGCGCCGGGCTCCCAGACGTCGAGGTCGTCGCGGTAGACGACGACGGCCAGGGGCAGGCTGCCGCCGATGGCCTTGGACAGCACCATCACGTCCGGGGTGATCCCACTGTGTTCCACGGCCCAGAAGGCGCCGGTCCGGCCCACTCCCGTCTGGACCTCGTCCACGATCAGCGGGATGGACCGGGCCTCGGTGATCTCGCGCATCCGCCGTGTCCAGGCGTCCGGTGCCGGAATGACCCCGCCCTCGCCCTGGACGGGTTCGAGGATCATCCCGGCGGGGTGCGGCACACCCGACTTGGTGTCGTCGAGGAGGGACTCCGTCCAGCGCGCGGCGAGTTCGGCGCCCCGCTCACCGCCGATGCCGAACGGGCAGCGGTAGTCCTGCGGATAGGGCAGCCGCGCGACCCGTACGTCGGTCGCGCCGCCGGACGCTTCGAGCGCCCCCGCGGTCATCCCGTGATACGCGCCGGTGAACGCGAGCATGCCGGTGCGGCCGGTCGCCGCGCGCACCAGCTTGAACGCGGCCTCCACGGCGTCCGTCCCGGCCGGTCCGCAGAACTGGACCCGCGCGCGTTCGGCGAACCGCGGGGGAAGACTGCGGAACAGCTCGGTGGTGAACGCGTCCTTGACCGGTGTCGCGAGGTCCAGGACGTGCAGGGGCGCCCCCGAGTCGAGGACCTTTCTGATCGCTTCGAGGACGACGGGGTGGTTGTGCCCGAGGGCCAGGGTCCCGGCTCCGGACAGGCAGTCGAGATAGCGGCGCCCGTCGGCGCCCTCGATCGTCAGCCCGCGAGCCCGTACGGGAACGATCGGCAGGGCGCGCGCGTAGGTACGAGCCGCCGACTCGCGCGCCGACTGGCGCCGCAGAATGCCCTCGTGCGCGGCGCGCGCCCGCTCGGCCGCTCCGGCGCCGGTGTCCCGCGCCCCCTCGGCTTCCCCTGGCGCCCCCACCGGCACCACCGCTGACTCGGTCGCAGCCACGACTTCAGGTCCTCCCGCTGTTCAGAGGCGAGTTGGCAGGAGGGTCCGGACGCAGACGGCAGGCCCCCCGTACGTACCAACGACGCCGGTCGCGTTGGGAAGCGGGTGGATTCGGGGTTCCTTACCGGTTCTTTGCCGGGGAGGATCGGCACCCCCGGCGGTGACCCTCCGTCAGAGAGCGGCGGGTTCGGCGGACACGCGCCCCCGTAGCTGAACCGTTGCCGTTCCGTCGGGCGTCCCGCACAGCGACCGCATAGTCTTTGATGCCGTTCGGCCGTGCCGGACACACCGCTCCGGCGCCCGCAGACGCACCGCACAGTTCCCATACGCTCAGGGGGAGTTACCCACCATGCGATCCATACGCCCGCCCTTCGCCGCCCGCCGAGGCAGGAGCGCGCGCCGCAGACCGTCCCCCGTCCTGGCCGCCGTCGGCCTCGCCGCGGCCCTGACGCTGACGGCCACCGCCTGCGACTCGGGCAGCGACACGGCGAGCGGCGACCCGACCGCCTCCGCGTCCCAGGCCGGCGACGGAAAGATCCAGATCCCGGACGACATCAAGAACAAGCTCAAAGAGCACGGTATCGATGTCGACAAGTGGAAGAAGGGCGCCTGGAAGAACTGGGACAGGGACGAGTGGCTGCGCCAGGCCGACGATTTCATCAACCCGATCATCAAGGGGCTCTGGGACCCGGCCCGTATGCGCGGCGCCGACGACCCGGACAAGAACAAGGGCGTGGACGACGCCGACCTGAGCGGTGACCAGGGCGTCACGGACCCGGAACCGGCCCCGGTGACGGCGCAGGCCGTGAAGCCGTCGTACCACTCCAACGTGCCGGTGGCGGGCAAGGTGTTCTTCGACGCCCCCGAGGGCACGATGGTCTGCTCGGCCACGGTGGTCGAGGACCCGGCGCACCCGGGCAAGTCCAACCTCGTGTGGACCGCGGGCCACTGTGTGCACGCCGGCAAGAAGGGCGGCTGGTACCGCAACATCGCCTTCGTGCCCTCGTACAACGACCAGGGCCGGACGGAGGCGCAGTTGGAGAGCGCCCCGCGCGAGGAGGTCGCTCCGTACGGCGTCTGGTGGAGCGACTGGGCGCAGACCTCGGACCAGTGGATCGAACGGGGTGGTTCCACGGGCGGCCAGGGGGCGTCGTACGACTACGCGGTGCTGCATGTGACGCCGGAGAAGGGCAGCGGCGGCAAGTCCCTCGAGGAGACGGTGGGTTCGGCGCTGCCGGTGAACTTCAACGCTCCGGCCGTGCCCAAGGTGTCCGGCATCACGGCCACCGGATACCCGGCGGCGGCGCCGTTCGACGGCCAGAAGCTGTACCAGTGCACGGACAGGCCGGGCCGGCTCTCGGTCGCCCAGTCCGACCCGACGATGTACCGCATCGGCTGCACGATGACCGGTGGCTCCTCGGGCGGCGGCTGGGTGGCCACGGGGTCGGACGGCAAGCCGGCCCTGGTGTCCAACACCTCGATCGGACCGGTCAAGTTCGGCTGGCTGGCGGGCCCGCGGCTGGGCGATGTGGCCAAGGGCGTGTACGACTCGGTGAGCGCGAAGTTCGCCGGACGGTGACGCGCGTGGCGTGACACGTCCGGCGGGCGCGGGAGGCCGTGACGGGGGATTCCCCGGAGGGCCGCCCGCGCCCGGCCGGCACGGAGACAGGGATTCGACCGGGGGGTACGAAACCAATGACCTTCTCAGGACAGCGTCGTAGGGTCCTCGCCGCCGACCTCATGGCCGCCCTGGCACTGACCGCGACCGCCTGCGGCACCGGTGACGACCGGGCGGACGGCGGTTCCTCCGCCTCCGCCTCGCGGGGGTCGGCGAGCGGCGACGACAAGATCGATACCCCGGACGGCATCAAGGACCGGCTCAAGGAGCACGGGATCGATGTCGACCAGTGGAAGAAGGGCGCCTGGAAGGACTGGGACAAGGACCGGTGGCTCGGTGAGGCCGAGGACTTCGTCAACCCGGTGATCGACGGGCTGTGGAAGCCCGAGCGGATGAAGTCCGCCAAGGACCCGGCCAAGACGGTCTCCGTGCGGGACGCGGCGGCGGACCAGGGCGTCAGCGACCCCGAGCCGGCTCCCGTCGACGCGCGGGCCGAGGAGACTCCGTACCACGAGCACGCCGCTCCGGTCGGAAAGGTCTTCTTCGACTCCCCCGAGGGCTCGATGGTCTGCTCGGGCACGGTCGTCAAGGACGTGAACCACCCCGGCAGATCCAACCTCGTGTGGACCGCGGGCCACTGTGTGCACGCCGGCAGGAACGGCGGCTGGTACCGCAACATCGCCTTCGTGCCCTCCTACAACGACCAGGGCGGGTCCGAGGCGCAGCTCGCCGGTGCCGGTGCCGCGGAGATCGCGCCGTACGGCCAGTGGTGGGCGGACTGGGCCTCGACCTCCGACGAGTGGATCTCCGGCGGTGACGAGACGGGCGGTGCGGGCGCCCCGTACGACTACGCGGTCCTGCATGTGAAGCCGGAGCAGGGCGGCAAGTCGCTGGAGGAGACCGTCGGCAACGCGCTGGACGTGGACTTCTCCGCGCCGTCCGCCCAGGACGCCGGGACAGTGGGCGCCTGGGGCTACCCGGCCGCGCCGCCGTACGACGGACTGAGCATGTTCAAGTGCGTCGACACACCCGGCCGCCTCTCCCTGAGCCCGGCCATGCCCACGATGTACCGCATCGGCTGCACCATGACCGGCGGTTCGTCCGGCGGCGGCTGGTTCCGGGTCGTCGACGGCAGGACCGAACTCGTCTCCAACACCTCGATCGGCCCGGCCGCGCACACCTGGCTGGCCGGACCGCAGTTGGGCAAGGAGGCCCAGGCGCTCTACCAGCGGATGAGCGAGGAGTACGGCGGCCGGTAGGCGACTCCGTCCACCGGTTCGGACCTCGCGCACGCGGTTCGGACCTCGCGCACACGTCCACGGCGAAGGCCCGCCCCCTCGGGAGGGGGCGGGCCTTCGTGCGGCAGGCCACGCGGACGGGCCGGCCGGGTGTACTAGCGGAGCGCCGGCGCCGGTACGTACGGTGCGAGGTCCGCCGCCAGCTCCTCGTGGACCCTCAGCTTGAGCAGGGTGCCCTCCGCGGTGTGCTCCTCGGAGATCACCTCGCCCTCGGTGTGGGCGCGAGCGACCAGCTTGCCGTGCGTGTACGGAACGAGCGCCTCGACCTCGACCGAGGGACGCGGCAGCTCGTTGTCGATCAGCGCGAGCAGCTCCTCCATGCCCTGGCCCGTGCGCGCCGAGACGGCGATGGAACGCTTCTCGATGCGCAGCAGACGCTGGAGCACCAGCGGGTCCGCCGCGTCCGCCTTGTTGATCACCACGATCTCGGGCACCTTGGTCGCGCCGACGTCGGTGATGACCTCGCGGACCGCGGCGAGCTGCTCCTCCGGTGCCGGGTGCGAACCGTCCACGACGTGCAGGATCAGGTCGGAGTCGCCGACCTCCTCCATGGTGGAGCGGAAGGCCTCGACCAGGTGGTGCGGCAGATGGCGTACGAAGCCCACCGTGTCGACCAGGGTGTACAGCCGCCCGCTCGGGGTCTCGGCCCGGCGCACGGTCGGGTCGAGGGTCGCGAACAGCGCGTTCTCGACGAGGACGCCCGCGCCCGTGAGGCGGTTGAGCAGGGACGACTTGCCGGCGTTGGTGTATCCGGCGATGGCGACCGAGGGCACCTTGTTGCGGCGGCGCTCCTGGCGCTTGATCTCGCGGCCGGTCTTCATCTCCGCGATCTCGCGGCGCATCTTCGCCATCTTCTCGCGGATGCGGCGCCGGTCGGTCTCGATCTTGGTCTCACCGGGACCACGGGTGGCGAGGCCGCCGCCCTTGCCGCCGCCCATCTGACGGGACAGCGACTGACCCCAGCCTCGCAGCCTCGGCAGCATGTACTGCATCTGCGCGAGCGCCACCTGCGCCTTGCCCTCGCGGGACTTGGCGTGCTGGGCGAAGATGTCGAGGATCAGGGCCGTACGGTCGATGACCTTGACCTTGACGACGTCCTCGAGGTGGATGAGCTGGCCGGGGCTCAGTTCACCGTCGCAGATCACGGTGTCGGCGCCGGTCTCGATCACGATGTCCCGGAGCTCGTTGGCCTTGCCGGAACCGATGTACGTGGCCGCGTCGGGCTTGTCGCGGCGCTGGACGACGCCGTCGAGCACGAGCGCTCCCGCGGTCTCCGCGAGCGCGGCGAGCTCGGCCAGCGAGTTGTCCGCGTCCCGGATGGTCCCCGAGGTCCAGACACCGACGAGGACGACGCGCTCCAGGCGGAGCTGTCGGTACTCGACCTCGGTGACGTCCTCGAGCTCGGTGGAGAGGCCCGCCACACGGCGCAGGGCCGCGCGCTCGGAGCGTTCGAACTGCTCGCCGTCCCGGTCTTCGTCGATCTCGTGGCTCCAGGCGACGTCCTCTTCCATCAGGGCATCGGCCCGAAGACCTTCGGGGTAGTTCTGCGCGGAAGTCTGCGCGTCCTGGGAAGGGGAAGAAGAGGAGGTCATTGGATCCTTACGTAGATGGGGTGAGCCGCGGGCCGACGCATGCCGCCCGTCACAAGGAACAACGTGCGTGACCACCGGGAGATTCCCGGTTCCGGCCGGGCCGACACTCCGAAGGGGGGCGGCGCCGCCGGCTCGAAGATGGTCGCACGGCACGGTACGGCGCGTCACGCGACTTATCGTGACCCGCCGACCACCCGCCGACCACCCCCCGGACCACCACCGGCACCCCGCGGACACCGCCGCCCGCGGGGTGGCGTGGACGCCGTCGCGCCGGTGGCCCGGCCGGAGGCCCGCCGCTCCGATGGCCCCGGCCGGGCGCCTCGCTCACGTGTGCTTGCGTGCCTTCGGGGCGTCGCTCTTCCAGTCCGGGTGCCCCGGCATGGGGGGTGTCTTCTCGGCGTACAGCCACGCCTTGAAGAAGCCGGTCAGATCACGTGCCGCGACGGCGGAGGCAAGGTCCACGAAGTCGGCCGTCGAGGCCACGCCGTCGCGGTTGACGCTCACCCATGTCCGCTCCAGGCGCTCGAAGTCCTCGTGCCCGATCACCTGGCGCAGCGCGTACAGGGCCAGGGCCGCGCCGTCGTAGACGTTCGGCCGGAAGATGCTGATCTTCTGGCCGGGCTTGGGTCCCTTGGGCCGGGCGGGCGGGCCGCCCGTGGCACGCCAGGAGTCGGACAACCGGTAGGCGGCCTTCATCCGCTTCTCCATGGGCTTGTGCGCCTTCTCCTCGGCGTACAGGGCTTCGTACCAGGTGGCGTGCCCTTCGTTCAGCCACACGTCGGACCAGGCGCGGGGGCTGACGCTGTCGCCGAACCACTGGTGCGACAGCTCGTGCACCATGATCGAGTCGACGTACCACTTCGGGTAGGCGGGCTGGGTGAAGAGTTCCTTCTCGAAGAGCGACAGCGTCTGCGTCTCCAGCTCGAAGCCGGTCTGGGCCTGGGCCATCAGCAGCCCGTAGGTCTCGAAGGGGTACCGTCCGACCTTCCCCTCCATCCAGGCGATCTGGCCGGGAGTCTTGCGCAGCCACGGTTCGAGCGCCGCGCGGTCGGCGCTGGGGATCACATCCCGGACGGGCAGGCCGTGCGGCCCCTCCCGGTGCAGCACGGCGGAGCGGCCGATGGACACCTGGGTCAGCTCGGTGGCCATGGGGTGCTCGGTCCGGTACGTCCAGGTCGTGGCCCCGCGGGCACGGCGGGTGCCCTCGGGGAGACCGTTGGCGACGACCGTGTACCGGTCGGGGGCCGTGACGCGGATGGTGAACAGGGCCTTGTCGGAGGGGTGGTCGTTGCAGGGGTAGACCAGGTGCGCGGCGTCGGCCTGGCCGGCCATCGCGAGCCCGTCCTTGGTCCGCACCCAGCCGCCGTCCTGGCCCTTCGCGCTCACCGGGTCGCTGGTGTGACGGACGGTGATGCGCAGCCGGCTCCCGGCGAGCACGGGTTCGTCCGGCGTCACCACCAGGTCCTCGCCCGCCTGGGTGAAGCGGGCGGGGGTTCCGTCGATCCGGACCGACCGGACGCTTCCGTGCGCGAAGTCGAGGTTGACGCGGTCGAGCGTCTCGGTGGTCACGGCGTCGATCGTGGTGACGGCCGCGAGCGGCTTGTCGTTGCTGCCGGGGTAGGTGAAGTGGAGGTCGTACGACTCGACGTCGTACCCCGGGTTGCCGAGGGTGGAGAAGAGACGGTCGCCGACCCCCAGGGGTCCGGCCGGGTCCGGGGCGCTCGCGGCGATCAGGCAGACGGAGACGGCCGAGGCGAGCAGGGCCGCCGTGACGCGGCGGCTCCTCGGGCGTGCGGGCGTGGGGGTGGGGTTGTGCGACATGGACCACGGCTACCAGCGCGCGCCTCCCCGGCGCCGCCGACTCGCATCCGTCCCACCCGAACGGGTGGATCCCGGGACTCATTGGGGCCGGTCCGGAACCTGCCACCCCGAACACCGGGATCCGGCTCCACCGGAACGCCGACGCCCGGTCCACGGGAACGGTCCGCCCGAACGCCGTCGGGTCCGCCGGGATCACCTCGTCCGGTCCCCCGGACGCTCTGGCCTGCGGGCGGCGTCGTCCTGTCTGCCGGGACACCTTCACCGGGCCCGTCGGCGAGCCCGCCCCCCGTTACTGGGGCGACGGCATCGGATGCTGCGGGCGGCTCACGTCGTACACGCCGGGTACGTTGCGCATCGCGCGCATCAGGGCGGGGAGGTCGGCCGCGTCCGGGAGTTGGAGCGTGTACGTGTGGCGTACTCGCTGCTGGCTCGGGGGTTCGACCGTCGCGGAGACGATGGCGACCCCCTCCGCCGCGATGGCTTCGGTGAGGTCGGCGAGCAGGTGCGGGCGACCGAACGACTCGGCGACCAGGGTGACGCGGCACTCGGTGGTGTCGCCCCAGCGCACTCCCACCTCCGGGCGCCCCGCGCCCTTCATGCGAGCCGCTCCGGCGCACTCGACGCGGTGCACGGTGACCACTCCCCCGCGGACGGCGAAGCCGGTCACCTCATCGGGCGACACAGGGGTACAACAGCCGGCCATGCGTACCGAGACGCCGGGGAGGTCGGCGACGGCGCTCGCGGGGCGGGCGGCCTGGGACTCGGCGGGGCGGGCGGCCTGCGCTTCGGCGGGGCGGGCCGGGGCCGCGGCGGACGGCCGGGGTCCGGTGGCGGAGGCTTTGGCCGCCTCCTCGTGGCCGGGTGCGGGATGGGTGGCGATCCAGCGCTGGATGGCGATCCGCGCAGCGGGCGTGTGCGCGTGCTCCAGCCACTCCCTGGACGGCTCGGAGGCGGGGTCCTGGCCCATGAGGAGCTGAACGGTGTCGCCGTCCCTCAGGACCGTACTCAGCGTCGCCAGACGGCCGTTGACGCGGGCGCCGATGCAGGCGTGCGCGTCCTCGCCGTACTGCGCGTACGCCGCATCGACGCAACTGGCGCCCTCCGGAAGGCCGAGCGAGCCGCCGTCGGCGCGGAAGACGGTGATCTCCCGGTCCTGGGCGAGGTCTTCCCGCAGTGTCGACCAGAAGGTGTCCGGGTCGGGCGCGCCCTGCTGCCAGTCGAGCAGCCGGGACAGCCAGCCGGGGCGGGTGGGGTCGGCGCGCTCGCCGTCGAAGGGCCGCTCGCCCGCGCCGTCCGGCTGTTCCTCCGACGGCGGCGCGTAGGGATTGCCGAGCGCGATGACTCCGGCCTCGGCAACCTTGTGCATCTGGTGGGTACGGATGAGGACTTCGGCGACCTGGCCGTCGCCGCGGGTGACGGCCGTGTGGAGCGACTGGTAGAGGTTGAACTTGGGGACGGCGATGAAGTCCTTGAACTCCGAGACCACCGGGGTGAGACAGGTGTGGAGTTCACCGAGGACCCCGTAGCAGTCGGCGTCCTCGTTCACGAGGACCAGGAGGCGTCCGAAGTCGGCGCCGCGCATCGGGCCGCGTTTGCGCGACACCCGGTGCACGGAGACGAAGTGCCTTGGCCTTATGAGGACTTCAGCCTGGATCCCGGCGTCGCGCAGGACCGCGCGTACCTCCTCGGCGATCTCCGCGAGGGGGTCGCCGTCGCGGTTCGCGTTCTCGGAGATGAGCTCCCGGGTGTGCTCGTACTCCTCGGGGTGCAGGATCGCGAAGACGAGGTCTTCCAGTTCGGTCTTGAGCGCCTGGACACCGAGACGCTCGGCGAGCGGGATGAGCACGTCCCGGGTCACCTTGGCGATGCGCGCCTGTTTCTCGGGGCGCATGACACCGAGGGTCCGCATGTTGTGCAGCCGGTCCGCGAGTTTGATCGACATGACCCGGACGTCGTTGCCCGTGGCGACCAGCATCTTGCGGAAGGTCTCCGGTTCGGCGGCGGCGCCGTAGTCGACCTTCTCCAGTTTGGTCACACCGTCGACCAGGTAGCAGACCTCGTCGCCGAACTCCTCACGTACCTGATCGAGCGTCACTTCCGTGTCCTCGACGGTGTCGTGGAGCAGGGAGGCGGTCAACGTGGTCGTCTCGGCGCCGAGTTCGGCGAGGATCAGGGTCACGGCGAGCGGGTGGGTGATGTACGGCTCGCCGCTCTTGCGCATCTGGCCGCGGTGCGAGGACTCCGCGAGGACCCACGCCCGGCGCAGGGGCTCCAGTTTGGCGTCGGGGTGGTGGGCGCGGTGGGCCTCGGCCACATGACCGATCGCGTCCGGCAGCCGGTCGCGGGCCGCGGGCCCGAGCAGTGCGGCCCGCCCCAGCCGGCGCAGGTCGATCCGGGGCCGGGCCTTCTTGCGGTGCGCCGAGGGC
Organism: Streptomyces sp. NPDC005070; assembly: GCF_053600395.1. NCBI lineage: Bacteria > Bacillati > Actinomycetota > Actinomycetes > Kitasatosporales > Streptomycetaceae > Streptomyces > Streptomyces sp. NPDC005070. The sequence goes on from NZ_JBSFZS010000006.1 coordinate 84,019, forward strand.
ACCTCCGGCTCCAGCGACGCCGAACGCCGGCTGGCGGGCGTAACGGGGCCTGGCGTCGCGGGATTCGTCGCCTCCGCACTCATGGGCACCTCCGGCTGCGTCAGACCGGCGGACGGGTGCCCCATGGCGAACTCGGCTCAGGGGATGGTGTCGATCCCCCGTCCGGGCCGGTGCTTGATGCTACCGACCCCACCACGCCCGGCTGACCGCCTCTCGCCGAGCGTGAAACGGATCACCCATTCGAGCGAAGGTTTTGGGGTTTACTGTTTCGATTTTCTGGAATGGAAGGCAAGGACGTACGACGTCCGTCGTGTACGGCTCAGCGGAGCCCGTCCGTGCGGCTCAGCGGAGCCCGTCCGTGCGGCTCGGCACAGCCCGTCCGTGCGGCTCAGCGCAGCGCGCCTGGGCGGCTCAGCGCCACGCGCCGTCCAGCCACTCCGCGTCGATCTCGCCCTCGGCGACGATGACGGCGGGGCCCGTCATCTCGATCTCGCCGTCGGCGTGCTCGGTGATGACGAGGCGTCCGCCGGGCACGTCGACGGTGTACGTCGCCGGAGTGCCGGTCACGGCGGGGTCGGCGTTGTCGCGGCGGGCGGTGGCGACGGCCACGGCGCACGCGCCCGTGCCGCAGGAGCGGGTCTCGCCCGAGCCGCGTTCGTGGACCCGCAGGGCGACATGGCGCGGCCCCCGGTCGACGACGAACTCGACGTTGACCCCGTCCGGGTAGGCCGACGCCGGGGCGAACGGCGGCGGGGTGAACAGGTCGCCGGCGTGCGCGAGGTCGTCCACGAAGGCGACCGCGTGCGGGTTGCCCATGTTCACGTTGCGCGCGGGCCAGCTCCGCCCGCCGACGCTCACCGTGACCTCTCCCTCGGGGAGGAGCGCCTTGCCCATGCCGACGGTGACGTCTCCGTCCTTGGCGATGTGGACGGGCTTCACGCCTCCGCGCGTGGCGATCGCGGTGTCGCCCTCGGGCACGAGTCCGGCGCGGTGGAGGTGGTGGGCGAACACGCGCACTCCGTTGCCGCACATCTCGGCGACCGAGCCGTCGCCGTTGCGGTAGTCCATGAACCACTCCGCCTCGGCCGCCATCCCGGCGGCCTCGGGGTGCGCGGCGGACCGCACGACATGCAGCAGACCGTCGCCGCCGATGCCCGCGCGGCGGTCGCACAGGGCGGCGACGGCGGCGGGAGGCAGGTCGATGACGTTCTCCGGGTCCGGGATGATCACGAAGTCGTTCTCGGTCCCGTGGCCCTTGAGGAAGGCGATCCGCGTGCTCATTCCACGATCGTACGGGGTCACGACGACGGCCCCGCCGCGCGGTGCGGGTACCCGGAGGGCACCCGGGGTCAGCGCAGTCGGGCCACGCGTCCCACGGCGAGCACGGCCACCGCGGCGACGATCACGACGTACGCGAGGACCACCCGCCAGTCGGGGCGCCGGCCGGAGCCGCGCGGCGGGAAGCCGGGCAGCGTGTAGCCGACCCGGCGGGCGGCCATCATGCCCCAGCCGGCGGCGCACAGGCAGATCAGCAGCCCGAGCATGGCGACCACGGCACCGCCGTCACCGAACTCGAAGGCGAGCGGGAAGGCGAACATCAGGGAGCCCGTCGCGCCCAGCGCCACGATGGGCGCGAGCTGCCAGATGCGCAGCAGACGCTGCGGGCGCAGCTCGACCTCGACCTCCGGCTCCGGGGACATCTCGCCGGGGCCGGGGCCGTCGGCGATCACCCCGCCGGGGGTGTCCTCGGGGCCGTCGGAGCTCAGCCGCGCTCCGCCCAGCTCCGGCTCGACGCCGTGGTCGGCGTCCGGATCGATGCTCAGACGAACTCCGTCCCGATCGGCACCGTACTCGGTGCCGCGTGCAGTGTCGCGAGGGCCGGCCTCCATCGCCACGCGCCCTCCCAAACTCGGACTTCACTGGTCGATCGAAGCTTGATGATGGCACGGCGCCGGGGGCCCGGATGACGGCCGGAGCGTCCCGATGCCAGGACGTGATCAGGCTGTGACCGGTCGTTCGAGCAACGCCAGTGCGAGTTCCGGGAGTTCTGTGAGATCCGCCGCAGCCCCACTGAGCCAATGCACCCTGGGGTCCCGCCGGAACCATGAATCCTGACGGCGCGCGAAGCGCTTGGTGGCGCGAACGGTCTCGGCGCGGGCCTCGTCCTCGGTGCACTCCCCGGCGAGCGCCGCGAGGACCTGCTGGTATCCGAGCGCGCGGGAGGCCGTACGCCCGGCGCGCAGGCCCTGCGCCTCCAGCGTGCGCACCTCGTCCACGAGCCCGGCCTCCCACATGCGGTCCACCCGCCGCGCGATGCGCTCGTCGAGCTCGGGGCGGGCCACGTCGACACCGATCTGGACGGTGTCATAGACGGATTCGTGGCCGGGCAGGTTGGCGGTGAAGGGCTTGCCGGTGATCTCGATGACCTCGAGCGCGCGGACGATCCGGCGGCCGTTGCTGGGCAGGATCGCCTGGGCGGCCCCGGGGTCGGCCATGGCGAGCCGCGCGTGCAGGGCTCCGGAGCCGCGCAGGGTCAGCTCCTCCTCCAGGCGGGCGCGTACGGCGGGGTCGGTGCCGGGGAACTCCATCTTGTCGACGGCCCCGCGGACGTACAGTCCGGATCCGCCCACCAGGACGGGCCAGCGCCCCTCGGCGAGCAGCGCGTCGATCCGGGCGCGGGCGAGCCGCTGGTACTCGGCGACGCTGGCGGTCACCGTCACGTCCCAGACGTCCAGGAGGTGGTGCGGGACGCCGCCGCGCTCGGCGGGCGTCAGCTTGGCGGTGCCGATGTCCATCCCTCGGTAGAGCTGCATCGAGTCGGCGTTGACGACCTCGCCGCCGAGACGCCTGGCGAGGAAAACGCCCAGATCGGACTTTCCTGCCGCGGTAGGTCCGACGACGGCGATGACCCGGGGTGCGGGAGGTGCGCTGCTCACGGTCCCAGTCTCGCAAACCCCGGGACCTCCCCCGCAACGAGCCGCGTGACGCGAGGGTTCCGGGTTCGTTCCCTCATGCGGGGTTCCGGCCGCCGGTTCCGAGGACCGGCGACCCGGGTGACGCAATGGGCCGCACCGGGCGACGCGGAACTTCGCCCTCACGAGTAACGTAAGGAGCTGATATGGGCGTTTTTGAACGGCTTCTCCGGAGGTCGAAGGCCACCGAGGAGGCACCGGCCGTCGAAGCGCGGGTGGCCGTGGAGGCCGAGGGTTCGTCCGACGGTTCGTCCGAGAGCGAGGGCGATGCGACGGCCGGCGACGCCGGGACCGACACCGCGGAGGACGTCGGCATCCCCAGGCAGCAGACGCCGGAACAGGCCGCCGACCACGAGGCCGGCAAGGGCTCCCGCACGTAACTGTCCCGCCAGGGAAGGCGAACCATGGGTCTGATGGACAATCTGAAAGCCAAGCTGGAGCCCGCCAAGGACAAGGTCTCCGGGCTCGCGCAGCAGCACGGGCACAAGGTCGCTCACGGCCTCGACAAGGCCGCGAAGGTGGTCGACGACAAGACCAAGCACAAGTACAGCGGCAAGATCCACACGGGCACCGGCAAGGCGAAGGACGCCATGGACCGCCTCGCGCACAAGGACGGCGACGGGGACGCGAGCCCGCCGACCCCGCCCCGGGCGTCCTGAACGACCCGCGCGACGGCGGACGGCTGCGAAGGAGCCGAGGCTCCTCCCGGCCGTCCGCCGCGTCCGGACCTGCGAGATCCGCGAGTTCCGCCCGGACCCACGCGTTCCACGGAACCTGCGAGACCGACGTGGCCTGCGGGCCTACGCGCCTCAGGCTTACGGGCCTGCGCGACCGGGGACCCACGCGCCTACGACCAGGCCGCCACCATGTAGCCCACCCCGTAGGGTGCGTCGTCGTAGAGCAGGGCGCCGCCGAGTCCCGCGCCCTCGGCCGCGCCCGCGAGGACCTGCCAGGGGGCTCGCCCCGCGGCCTTCAGTTCGTACGCCAGAGAGGTGTCCAGCGACTTGAGGGCCGCGACGTCGGCCGCCCCGAGCGCCCGCGCGACCTCCGCGTCGAAGTCCTCCGCGCGCTCGTCGAGATAGCCGGGCGCCTTGAGGGTCCGGCACGCGCTGGCGTCACCCATCACCAGCAGGGCCACCCGCCCGGCCCGCCCGCCGATCCGCTCCCCGGTCCGGACGCACCGCTCGGCCTCCAGCGGCTCCCCGACCCCGAGCCCCTCCACCGGGGCGTCGGACCAGCCGGTGCGCTCCAGCAGCCAGGCGGCGACGGCGAGGGAGGGCGGCAGGTGACGTTCCGGGGACGCGGCGCCGACGCCGTCCGGGTGCTCGGTGCCGGCACCGTCCGCGTCCGGGTGCGCGTCGTCCGCCTTCGGACGGCCGAGGCACACGTCGAGGTCGACCCCGAAGCCGCTGAACGAGCCCCGGGTGCCCTCCGGATGGGGCCCGCGACCACTCTCGTCGGCCGGGCCGACGACCACCAGCAGGTCGGGACGCGACGCGGCGAGCACGCCCAGCGCGTCCGTGCACGCGGCGCGCGCGACGTCCAGCTCGGGGGCCGCTCCGGCGGCGACATCGGGGACGAGCAGCGGAGGGCAGGGGCAGATTGCGGCGGCTACAAGCATGGCCCGCAGCGTAACGCCGCACACCACCGGTCCGCTTCGGCGCGGCGGGCCCGCGTGTGGGCCCGCGAGGGCGCGCCGGCCTTCGGGGCAGTCGTGGTCAGTCGCAGCCGCAGCCGCTGCCCGCGGCGACCGGAAGCGGCTCCGGGGCGCCGATCCTCGGCAGGCCCAGCATGACGCCGGCCGGCTTGGCGGCCTCGGCGGCGTTGCGCTTCTCCCAGGCGTCCCCCGCGCGCGTGCGGCGCACGTCCAGGACGGCGCCCTCGGCGAGCAGGTGGTGCGGAGCGGCGTACGTGATCTCGACGGTCACCACGTCACCGGGGCGGACCTCCGCGTCGGGCTTGGTGAAGTGGACCAGCCGGTTGTCGGGGGCGCGGCCCGAGAGGCGGTGGGTGGCACCGTCCTTGCGGCCCTCGCCCTCGGCGACCATCAGCTCCAGGACACGGCCGACCTGCTTCTTGTTCTCGTCCCAGGAGATCTCCTCCTGGAGGGCGACGAGACGCTCGTAGCGCGCCTGGACGATCTCCTTGGGGATCTGGCCCTCCATGGTGGCCGCCGGGGTGCCGGGGCGCTTGGAGTACTGGAACGTGAAGGCCGCCGAGAAGCGGGCCTCGCGGACGGCGTGGAGGGTCTGCTCGAAGTCCTCCTCCGTCTCGCCGGGGAAGCCCACGATGATGTCGGTGGTGATCGCCGCGTGCGGGATGGCGTCCCGGACCTTCTCGATGATCCCGAGGAAGCGCTCCTGGCGGTAGGAGCGGCGCATCGCCTTCAGGACGGTGTCCGAGCCGGACTGCATCGGCATGTGGAGCTGCGGCATGACGTTCGGCGTCTCGGCCATGGCGGCGATCACGTCGTCGGTGAAGTCGCGCGGGTGCGGCGAGGTGAAGCGCACCCGCTCCAGGCCCTCGATCCTGCCGCAGGCGCGCAGCAGCTTGCTGAAGGCCTCGCGGTCGCCGATGTCGCTGCCGTACGCGTTGACGTTCTGGCCGAGGAGGGTGATCTCGGAGACGCCCTCGCCGACCAGTGCCTCGATCTCGGCCAGGATGTCGCCGGTCCTGCGGTCCTTCTCCTTGCCGCGCAGTGCGGGGACGATGCAGAAGGTGCAGGTGTTGTTGCAGCCGACGGAGATCGACACCCAGGCCGCGTACGCGCTCTCGCGGCGGGTCGGCAGCGTGGAGGGGAAGGCCTCCAGGGACTCGGCGATCTCGATCTGCGCCTCTTCCTGGACGCGGGCGCGCTCCAGGAGGACCGGCAGCTTGCCGATGTTGTGCGTGCCGAAGACGACGTCCACCCATGGGGCCCGCTTCACGATGGTGTCGCGGTCCTTCTGGGCGAGACAGCCGCCGACGGCGATCTGCATGCCGGGGCGCTTCGTCTTCATCGGGGCGAGGCGGCCGAGGTTGCCGTAGAGCTTGTTGTCGGCGTTCTCGCGTACGGCGCAGGTGTTGAAGACGACGACGTCCGCGTCCCCGTCCGCCCCCTCGGGCGCCCGCACGTAACCGGCGTCCTCCAGGAGCCCGGAGAGCCGTTCGGAGTCATGGACGTTCATCTGACACCCGTAGGTGCGCACTTCGTACGTCTTGGATTCCTGAACGTCCACTGCCTGACTCCGGTCGCCGCTGCTCATGGGACAAGGGTAGGTGGTGCCGGGAGTACGTCCGGACGCCGGAGCCGCCGCCGGCCGCCGTCCGTCACACGACGTGCGGCCTCCGGCACCCGGCGTGCGGTCCCCTGGCCGCCGGTCATCCGCCCAGCGCGACGAACCGTTCGGCGACGGTCCTCGCGGCGGTGCCGAGCAGGACCGTGTAGTGGTTGGAGTCCTCGATCAGTTCGGCGGAGAGGCGCCCCGGGCCGCCGGTCCAGTCCTCGACGACGGACGCCGCGAGCATGGGCGGCTCCTGGCCGAGCAGTCCGAGCGGCGCGTGCAGCAGCAGCGCCGGGACTCCCAGTCCCGTGAGGGCGGCGGCGAACAGGCCGGCGGACGTGAGCAGATCGCGTCCGTCGTGCCGCACGGCCTCCTCCCGCACCTTCGACCGCCTGGCGCCCCGGGTCCCCGTGACGTCGTAGCGCACGTACGCCTCGATGTCCGCGTTCCAGTGCGGTCCGAGCGCCGGATGCGCGCGGAAGAAGTCGACGTACGCCTCGTCGCTCTCGTACGTCCGGCCGAGGCGGGCCAGCGCGGGTCCGAGCGTCGCGTCGAGGACGGCGTCGGGGTCCGCGGCGGGCGGGACGGGCAGCGGCAGGCCGCCGTCGACGAGCAGCAGCCGGTCGAACAGCCCGGGCCGGCGCGCGGCCGCTCTCAGCGCGGTGTAGGCGCCCATCGAGTGCCCGGCCAGGGCGACCGGCCGGCCCTCGCCCAGGACCTCGGCCAGGCGGCACAGGTCCCCGGCGTGCCGGTCGAGGCCGTACGGGCCGGGAGTGTCCGCGCTTCCGCCGCGTCCGCGCAGGTCGGGCGCGAACAGGCTCCACTCGTCGGGGAGGTGGCGGGCCACGGCGCGGAAGGACATCCCGGATCCGGTGATGCCGTGGGCCGCGAGAGCGGTCCGCGGCCCCCCGCCGAACCTGAGGACACGGAGGGTTCCGCCCTCGACGGGCAGATCGAGTTCGGCCGGCTCGTTCATGCGCTCTCCTGCTCGTCGCTGGTGCCCGTGCGGTGCCTGTGGCCGTGCGGCCTTCCCGTCAGGACGGGGCGGTGCGGCCTCCTCGTGACGGCGGCCCGGGTCTTACGCGTCCGGCGCGCTCCACCCCTGCCGCCGCAGTACCTCCGACACGTCCGGTGCCCGGTAGTGCTCGCCCTTGAGGACCTTGCCGTCGGCCCTGCGGGCGACGTGCCCGCCGGGGCCGAGCTTCGTCATGTTGGCCCGGTGGATCTCGGCGATCACCGCGTCGAGGTCGATCCCGTGGACGAGCGCGGTGCCGTAGGCCACGTACACGACGTCGGCGAGCTCGTGCGCCAGCCGGTCGAGCGGGCCGCCGACCGAAACCTCGGCGACCTCGGCGGCCTCCTCCGCGAGCAGCTCGCCCCGGTGCGCGGCGAGCTTCGGGGAGACCTCGGTCGGGGCGGCTCGGACGTCGAGGCCGAACGCGAGATGGAACGCACGGACCAGGGAGGCCGGTGAGGGCCCCGGCACGACCGGAGACTCGGGGGACCCGGGCGGCGGCGGGACCTGCGACGGCGGGGACGGCTGCATTCGGCGAGCCTACCCATCCGCCGGAGCCCGACCCCGGGACCGGCCGCCCTGGCCAGGACCGGGCCCGGGCTGGCAGGATCGCGCGCATGTTCCAGGCACTCACCCGTATCGGCCGGCGTCGCGCCCTGTTCGGCTCGGCGGCCGTCTGCGCGCTCGCCGGGCTGCTGCTGTGGTGGCTGCTGCCGCTGGGCGAGGAGTCCCCGAGCGGGACGATCACCTTCAGCACGGGCACCGCGACCGGGGTCTACCAGATGTACGGCAAGCTCCTGCAAGGCGCCATCGCCAAGGACATGCCCGACCTGAACGTGCGCTTGGAGGACAGCGACGGATCGCAGCAGAACATCAGCCGGGTGGCCACCGGCGAGGCGGACTTCAGCATCGCGGCGGCCGACGCCGTGGAGACGTACCTCCACCAGCACAAGCCGGGCGCGAGCCGGCTGCGCGGCTGCTCACGCCTCTACGACGACTATGTGCACCTGGTCGTCCCGCGTTCCTCGCCCGTGCAGTCCGTCGCGGACCTGAAGGGCCTGAAGGTCGCCGTGGGGCCCGGCGGATCCGGCGTGCGGCTGATCGCGAACCATGTGCTCGAGGCGGCGGGGCTGGACCCCGAGACGGACATCACGCCGCTCGACGCCAGCATCGCGAGAATGCCCGACCTGCTCGAACATCACAAGATCGACGCGTTCTTCTGGTCGGGCGGTCTGCCGACGAACGCCGTCCAGCGGCTCTCCAAGTCCGACGACATCCGGCTGGTGCCGATCGGCAGCGACCTCGTCGAGAAGCTGCACGAGCAGGGCGGCGCCTCCAGCTACTACCGTTCGGCCGTGATGCCCGCCGACGCCTATCCCGCCTCGCAGCGTGGTTCCGCCGTGCCGACGCTGGCCGTGGCGAACTTCCTGATCACCCGCGAGGACGCGGACGCGGACCTCACCGAGGAGCTCACCCGCACGGTGATCGGGAGCCGTGACCGCATCGGCGCCGTGGTGCACGCGGCCCAGCTCGTGGACCTGCGTACGGCGATCTACACGGACCCGCTGCCGCTGCACGAGGGCGCGCGCCGGTACTACCGGTCGATCAAGCCGTAGCGGCAGCCCCGCGGTCGGGGCGCGCCGCGGATGCGTCAGGTCACCGGCTCCGACCTGGGCACGGTCACCGTCACCCGCAGACCGTGCGGTTCGTGGTGGCCGTACGCGATGGAGCCGCCGCCCGCGGCGAGCAGGGCCCGGGAGATGGAGAGGCCGAGGCCCGAGCCCTTGATGTTCTGATGGGCGGCGCTGCGCCAGAACCGGTCGCCGATGCGGACCAGGTCCTCGTCGCCCAGGCCGGGGCCGCCGTCGGTGACCACGACGGTGGAGGACTCGCCGTTCGAGGCGACCGTCACCTCGACGGTCTCCCCCTCCGGCGTGAACTTGACTGCGTTGTCTATCACCGCGTCCAGGGCGCTGGACAGCGTGATGGGGTCGGCCCACGCGGTCGTGGGCGGGCAGTTGCCCGCCAGCCGTACGCCTCTGCTGTCGGCGACCGGCTGCCAGGACGCCACACGCTCGGCGGTCAGCGCCCCGATGTCGGTCAGGCGCGTGTCGGCCTCGGCGTGCTCCGCCAGTGCCAGGTCGAGCAGGTCGTCGAGCACCTGGGTCAGCCGCTTGCCCTCGGTGCGGACGGACGCGATCTCCTCGTTTCCCTCGGGGAGTTCGAGGGCCAGCAGCTCGATCCGCAGCAGCAGTGCCGAGAGCGGGTTGCGCAGTTGGTGCGAGGCGTCCGCGACGAAGGCGCGCTGCTGTTCCAGCACGCTCTCGACGTTGTCCGCCATCTCGTTGAACGACCGTGCCAGACGCTGGAGTTCGGGCGGCCCGCCGGCGGGCGCGACCCGGGACTTCAGACGGCCGGTCGCGATGTCGTGGGTGGTGGCGTCGAGAACGCGTACGGGCCTGAGCACCCAGCCGGTGAGGCGCAGCGCGGCGCCGAGCGCGAGGAGCATCGCGGCGATCTCGCCCGCGCCGATGATCAGCCAGCCGTGCAGGGTCTCGGAACGCATCTGCCCGGTGGGCGAGTCGGTGACGACGACGCCGATGACGTCGCCGTCCCTGATGACCGGGGAGGCGACGACGAGACGGTGGTGCTGCCAGGGCCAGACCTGTTCGGGATCGTGGCTGCGGCGGCTGACGAGGGCCTCGTTGAAGGCCTCGCGGGCCGCTCCGCTCTTGGGCAGGAGCCAGCTCGCCGGCGCGTTGGCCATCGGCTCGTCGTCGCGGTAGAAGACGCCGACCCGGATGCCGTACACCTCGTAGTAGCGGGCGAGTTCGGTGCGCAGGGTCTCGCCGCGCTCGTCCGGGAAGCCGGCCGCGGACCGGCTCGGGGAGTCGGTGACGTACTGGGCGAGGGCCGCGAAGCGCGCGGTGTCGTCGATGCGGTCGACGACGACGCGCTGCTGTTGCTGCGCGGCGACGCTCGCCGCGAGCGGGACGCCGAGCGCGAGCAGCACGGCCGCCATCAGGACGATGAGCAGCGGCAGCAGTCGGGTACGCACCTGTGCCCGCTACGCGGCCGGGGCGACGAGCCGGTACCCGACGCCTCGTACGGTCTCGATCAGTGCCGGCATGCGCAGTTTGGAGCGCAGCGACGCCACGTGCACCTCCAGCGTGCGGCCGGTTCCTTCCCAGCTCGTGCGCCACACCTCGCTGATGATCTGTTCCCGCCGGAACACCACTCCGGGGCGCTGGGCGAGCAACGCGAGCAGGTCGAACTCCTTGCGGGTGAGCTGAACCGCCGAACCGTCCACGGTGACCTGGCGGTTGGGGAGTTCGATGCGCACGGGTCCCAGGAGTACCAGGTCCTCGCCGGGCGCCGACCCGTCGTCGTGGGCGGTGCGCCTGCTGACGGCGTGGATCCGGGCGAGCAGTTCACCGGTGTCGTACGGCTTCACCACGTAGTCGTCGGCGCCGAGGTTGAGGCCGTGGATGCGGGACCGGACGTCCGCGCGCGCGGTGACCATGATCACCGGTGTGGCGGTCCGCTTGCGGATCTTGCCGCAGACCTCGTAGCCGTCCTGGTCGGGCAGTCCCAGGTCGAGCAGCACGACGCCGAAGCCGTCGCTCTCCGGGACGAGGGCCTGCAGGGCCTCCTCGCCGCTGCGGGCATGCGTGACCTCGAAGCCGTGCCGTGCCAGCACAGCGGACAGGGCGGCGGCGACGTGGTTGTCGTCCTCGACGAGGAGCAGTCTCATTCCGGCCCCCTCCGGCTCATCGGTCGTACCGTTTCATCGGTCGTACGGTCTCGGCTGTCGTCGGTCGTACGGTCTTGTCTGTCGTCAGCCGTACGGTCTTGGCTGCACCGTCTCGGTCGTATGGTCTCGGGTCTCATCACTCGTACGGTTCCTTTTCAAGAACGCGGTGCACGCGCGCGTGCACCAAGGAAGTCACGCCGATGGACAAGGACGGCGTCAAGGGGCTTCGGGTTGCCCGGGGCTTCCGTTACCCAGCCGGTACGCACGCCCGCGCGGTCACTACGACACGTGTCCGATTGCTATCGGATCGTGATGCTCAGATTCCCCTCAGATGTAATGACGCTGGTCGTAGGGGTCACTACTGTCCTCGGAAACCGAGGAGGACGGAGCCCCAAAGCGATGACCGAAGCATCGGTGGCCAAGGACGCCATGGCCGGGACCGACGAACTGGTCGTCCTGAAGAGCGTCGACAAGCATTTTGGCGCGTTGCACGTGCTCCAGGACATCGACCTGACGATCACCCGTGGCGAGGTCGTCGTGGTCATCGGGCCCTCCGGGTCCGGGAAGTCCACCCTGTGCCGCACCATCAACCGTCTGGAGACGATCGATTCGGGTGACATCTCGATCGACGGCAAGCCGCTGCCCCAGGAGGGCAAGGCGCTCGCCCGGCTCCGGGCCGATGTGGGCATGGTCTTCCAGTCCTTCAACCTCTTCGCGCACAAGACCGTGCTCGAGAACGTGATGCTGGGGCAGATCAAGGTCCGCAAGACCGGCAAGCAGGCGGCAAAGGAGAAGGCCCGCGCCCTGCTCGACCGGGTCGGCGTGGGCACCCAAGCCGACAAGTACCCGGCGCAGTTGTCGGGCGGCCAGCAGCAACGCGTCGCCATTGCGCGGGCGTTGGCGATGGACCCCAAGGTCATGCTCTTCGACGAGCCGACCTCGGCACTGGACCCCGAGATGATCAACGAGGTGCTGGAGGTCATGCAGCAGCTCGCCCGGGACGGCATGACCATGATCGTCGTCACCCATGAGATGGGCTTCGCCCGTTCGGCTGCCAACCGGGTCGTCTTCATGGCCGACGGCCGCATCGTCGAAGAGGCTGTGCCGGACCAGTTCTTCAGCAATCCGCGCAGCGACCGCGCCAAGGACTTCCTCTCGAAGATCCTGCACCACTGATGTCCCCGCGCGGCGGGATCACGTCCCCGCACCGGCGGGCCCCGTTCCCGCACAGCGGGAGCGCCTCCCCGCACCGGGGGACCCCGCGCGTCAACCGACCGTCGACGGAACGCACTTCACCCTTAGCCGAAGGATGTTCACCATGAAGCTCCGCAACGCAGCCGCCGCCTCGGCCGCCGTACTCGCGCTCGCCGTGACCGCCACCGCGTGCGGTTCGAGCGACAAGGGCGACAGCGGGTCCTCGCCCTCGGGCGGCGGCAAGATCAAGGTCGGCATCAAGTACGACCAGCCCGGTCTCGGCCTGAAGCAGCCGGACGGTTCCTTCGCCGGTTTCGACGTGGACGTCGCGACCTACGTGGCGGGGCAGCTCGGGTACAAGCCCGGCCAGATCAAGTTCGTCGAGACCAAGAGCGCCGACCGCGAGAACGCGCTCGCCCGCGGTGACGTCAAGTTCATCGCGGCCACCTACTCGATCACCGACGAGCGCAAGCAGAAGGTCGACTTCGCGGGCCCGTACCTGCTGGCCCACCAGGACCTGCTCGTGAAGTCGGACTCGAACATCGCCAAGGGCACGGACCTCAACGGCAAGAAGCTGTGCTCCGTGACCGGTTCGACCTCGGCGCAGAACATCCAGGACACCATCGCCCCGAAGGCCAACCTGAAGCAGTACAGCGGCTACTCGGAGTGCATCGCCGCCCTCCAGAGCGGCGCCGTCGACGCGGTGACCACCGACGACTCGATCCTCGCGGGCTTCGCGGCGCAGGACAAGTACAAGGGCCAGTTCAAGCTCGCCGGCCTCAAGCTGAGCAACGAGAACTACGGCGTCGGCGTCAAGAAGGGCGACGCCGAGCTGGAGAAGAAGATCAACACCGCGCTGGAGAAGATGGTCAGCGACGGCTCCTGGCAGAAGGCGGTCGAGAAGAACTTCGGCCCCGCGGAATACAAGAACGAGCCGGCCCCGAAGATCGGCGTCATCGTCAAGTAACGCGGGCACAGCCCAGCAACACGGGGATCACCGGGTAACTCGGGGGCCCTCGGGCACCGCGGGAAACCGCGGTTCACACGGGGCCTCGCGGGTATGCCGCCGCCCGCCGCGATCACGGCGGCGGCATACCGCGCCCACCCCGTCCGCCACGTACGCCACCACCCGGAAGCGCGGGAGATCGTGTTCGACTTTCTTCAAGGTTATGACGTCCTGGGGGCGTTCTGGACGACGGTGCAACTCACCGTCTACTCCGCCATCGGCTCCCTGGTCCTGGGCACATTGCTGGCCGCGATGCGGGTCAGCCCGGTCCCGCTCATGCGCGGATTCGGCACCACCTACGTGAACATCGTCCGGAACATCCCGCTGACGGTCATCATCGTGTTCAGTTCGCTCGGTCTCGCGGACATCTTCGGTGTGACGATGGGCGCCGACGACTTCAAGGTCCAGGGCTTCCGGCTCGCGGTGCTCAGTCTCGTCGGCTATCACGCGGCCTTCGTCTGCGAGGCGCTGCGCTCCGGCATCAACACCGTGCCGGTCGGCCAGGCAGAGGCGGCCCGCGCGATCGGGCTCGGCTTCGGGCAGACACTGCGGCTGATCGTCCTGCCCCAGGCGTTCCGCTCCGCCATCGTCCCGCTGGCGAACGTACTGATCGCGCTGACCAAGAACACGACCGTGGCCGCCGCAATCGGCGTGGCCGAGGCCGCCACCCTGATGAAGACGATGATCGAGAACGAGGCCCAGACGGTCCTCATCGCCGCGGTCTTCGCCTTCGGGTTCGTGGTCCTGACCCTCCCCACCGGCCTCTTCCTCGGCTGGCTGGGCAAGCGACTGGCGGTGAAGCGATGACCTCCGTTCTCTACGACGCCCCCGGCCCCCGGGCCAAGCGCCGCAATGTGGTCCTCTCGGTCCTCTTCGTCGTCCTGCTCGGGCTGCTGCTGTGGTGGGTATGGCTGGCCATGGACGACAAGGGCCAGCTCAAGTGGGACCTGTGGGAGCCGTTCACCACGGCGAACGCCTGGAACACGTATCTGCTGCCGGGCCTCTGGGGCACGCTGAAGGCCGCCGCGCTGAGCATGGTGATCGCCCTCCCCCTGGGCGCCGCCCTCGGTATCGCGCGCCTCTCCGACCACCGCTGGGTGCGCGTCCCGGTGGGCGCCGTGGTCGAGTTCTTCCGGTCGATCCCGGTCCTGCTGCTGATGCTGTTCGCCAACGAGCTCTACGCCCGGTCCGCGAACATCGCGAGCGAGGACCGTCCGTTCTACGCGGTCGTCACCGGCCTGGTGCTCTACAACGCCTCGGTCCTCGCCGAGGTCGTCCGGGCGGGCATCCTCGCCCTCCCCAAGGGGCAGACGGAGGCCGCGTACGCGATCGGTCTGCGCAAGGGGCAGACCATGACCAGCATCCTGCTGCCGCAGTCGGTCACCGTGATGCTCCCGGCGATCGTCAGCCAGCTCGTCGTCATCGTGAAGGACACCGCGCTGGGCGGTGTGATGATCGGCTACCAGGAGCTCCTCACCGCCCGCAGCACCCTCGCGGCCAACTACGCGAACGTCGTCCAGAGCTTCATCGTGGTCGCCGTCATCTTCATCGTCGTGAACTTCACGATCACCAGCTTCGCCTCCTGGCTGGAGGGGCGGCTGCGCCGCGGCAAGAAGTCGACCGGCGCGGTGCTCTCGCCGAACGACGCGACCATCGCCGGTACCGCGGCGACAGGCGCGGGCGGGGGCGGGGGCGTGGGCGGCTTCTGACGGATCGTCCGAACATCAGTCGATCAGTGTGACCGAAGGGGTCAGTGACGGGACCGCCACTGACCCCGTCACTTGACGCAAGCAGCGGCAATGGGTTGCATACGTTCTGTGATCGTGCACCCTGCTCCACCTGCCTGTTCCCGTACGTCCCTCAGGACACAGCTCCGTGCAGGGGGCACCGCGCCGTGGACCCGGTGATCATCGTCGGAGCCGGGCCCGTGGGCCTCACCCTCGCCCTTGCGCTGGCCCGCCAGGAGGTCCCCTCCGTGGTCCTCGACGAGGGTCCCGGCAAGGACGAACAGCGGCTCGCGCGGACCGTGGTGCTGCGCGAGGACACGGTCTCGCTCGTCGAACGGCTGACGGGTCTGCCCCTCGACGACGCCGGCTTCCGTTGGGCCGGATGGCGGTCGATGCGGCGCAGGCAGGTGATGCGCGAGATCGTCTTCGACGAGGAGCGTTCCTCGGGCGCGAACGGCGCCGCCGATCCCCTCGGCGGCGAGGCCGTGCGGGGCGACGGTCCTCGGGGGATCGTCGCCGCACGCGGTACCGGCGCTCCCCGGGGCCCGGAAAGCCAGGCGGACGGCGCGGATTTCAGCGCTCCGCTGCACATCGCCCAGCACGCGCTGACCGGCGCGCTGCGCGAGGCCATCATCCACGAGCGGCTCATCAAGGTCGCCGCGCACAGCCGCCTCGACTCCGTCGAACAGGATGCCTCCGGCGTCACGGCGCACACGCGGGGGCCCGACGGCACCTGGTGGCGCGGCAGTTATCTCGTCGGCTGCGACGGACCGCGCTCGACGGTGCGCAAGGTCCAGGACATCCGCTTCCCCGGGCGTACCGCCGTCGAACGGCACGCCGTGGCGGCCCTGCGCACGGAACTCCCCTGGCCCGGCGAGGCGTTGCTGCACCGGATGACGCCGTGGCGCGCCTCCGGACCCTCGGCCGGCGAGGTGAGCGCCCGTCCGCTCGCCGAGGACGTCTGGCGGCTGGACTGGCTGCTGCCCCCGGGCAAGGACCTCGTCACGCCCGACCTGCTGGTGGCACGCATCCGGGAGACCCTCGCGGGCTGGAGCGGCGGCGCCACACCCGCGTACGAGCTGCTCGACACCGGAGTCCACACCGTCCACCACCGGCTGGCCCGCCGCTGGCGCGTCGGCCGGGTCTTCCTCGCCGGGGACGCGGCGCACCTGCTCGGCGCCCTCGGCACCCAGGGCCTGGACGAAGGGCTGCGGGACGCCGACAACCTCGCCTGGAAGCTGGCGCTCGGCTGGCACCACGGTCCGCACACCGCGCTCCTCGACAGCTACCAGGCGGAGCGGCGAGCGGTGGTCGCCGCCCGGCTGCGCGCCGCGGACCAGGCGCTGCCGCTGGTGCGGAGCGGTGGTGGCCTGCGCGCCTACGTCCCCGGGACCGCCCGCGGGCACGACACGTTGCTCACGGACGGCCACCTGGGCCGCGGCCCGCTCGGCGCGCCGGGGGCGTACGCCGGCTCGCCGCTCATGCCCCCGCCCGCCGAGTCGCACGCCGTCGTCGGCACCGAGCCCGGCGCACCGGTCGTCGATGTGCGGGTGACCGCGGAGGACGGCTCGTTCGTACCGCTGCGCGAGCGGCTCGGGCGCGGGGTGCTGCTCGTCGTGCTGATCGCTCCGGGTACGGGGGTGTGGGAGCGCAAGCACTGGGTGACGGCCGGCGTCATGCCGCGGCTCGCCGCCGCCGTGACCGCCCTTCCTCACCGCGCCGAACTGCTCGTCGCGGAGAGCTACCCGGGCGCTGCCGCGCACACCGTGCTGCTGGTCCGCCCCGACGGACACCTGGTCACCGCGTTCGGCGGGGTCCGGCCGGCCGACCTGTACGAGGCGGCCGAGGCGGCCCTCGGCGGACCGGCACGGGTGGACGCGGAGAGCGCCGCGGAGGCGACCGCGGGCAGGCACTGAACGCTCCGTGACCGTCCGGCCCGGGTTTCCCTGATCCTCGGGCCTTCATGGTCCATATAGTGACGGTGAGTTGACCGGTCTGCGCCACCATGGTCTACTCCGGATCGTGACCGACACCTGTGTACGCCTGTGGCGGAGGGTCCATATGGACCTCGTCCGCTATGCGGGCTGCGTGTGTCGCCCGTCCTTCTGACTTCGCATCCTCATCTCCCGCGCGCCGCCGCCGTGCCTCCGCGCGCCCCTCTTCGCGAACTCTCAGGACGGTCAGAGTGTCTGTGCCACCCCCTGTCTCCACGTCTGTCCCCGTGTCCCCTTCCGCCCCCGCCTCGGTGCCCTCCGCCGTCTCCGGCGCGCCCCGGACCCCCACCCAGGCCGACCTCCTGGATTTCGTACGCCGTACGGCGGCCGATGCCGAGCTGATCGCCTCGCTCCCCCTCGACCCCGAGGGCCGTACCTGGGTGCGGCTCGAAGGCCCCGGCGGCAGTGAGGCCTGGCTGATCGGCTGGCCGCCCGGGACCGGGACCGGCTGGCACGACCACGCCGAATCGGTGGGCGCCTTCCTCACCGCGGCCGGCGAGCTCAAGGAGAACTCCCTCGCCGCCCGGCTGCCCGCCGACGGCTGGAAGACCCTGGAACTCGCCGAGGAGATCGACCGGCAGCGGAAGCTGCCCGCGGGAACCGGCCGCGCCTTCGGCCGGGATCACGTGCACGAGGTGCTCAACGAGTCCACCGAGGAGCACGCGATCTCGGTCCACGCCTACTACCCACCGCTCCCGCAGATTCGCCGCTACAGCCGTACGGGCCAGATCCTGCGCCTGGAGCACGTCGAGCGTCCGGAGGACTGGCAGTGAGCGGCAACGTGCGGCCCATCGGTATCGACGCCCTGCTGGAGCAGGTCCGCGCGGGCCTGGACCGGGTGGAGGCGGAGGAGGCCTTCGAGGCCGTGCGGCGCGGCGAGGCGCTGCTGGTCGACACCCGGTACGCCGCCCTGCGGGAACGGGACGGTCTGATCCCCGGCGCTCTCGTCGTCGAGCGCAACGAACTGGAGTGGCGGCTCGACCCCACGGGCAGTCACCGCGCCCCGGAGGCCACGAGTCATGACCTGCGGGTCGTGCTGTTCTGCAACGAGGGGTACGCCTCCAGCCTGGCCGCCGAGTCCCTGCGTCGGCTGGGACTCCACAGGGCCACCGATCTGATCGGCGGCTTCCAGGCCTGGAAGAGCGCAGGCCTCCCGGTGACGGCCACCGGCTCGGAGAGCTGAACGCGTTCCGCCTCGCGGAGACGGGTCACCCGGACGCGCTGTCCTCGTACGGGAGCCCGCGAGGGCACGGTGACGGACGCCCGTGGGATCAGAATCCCTCGTCGAGCCCTTCCGTGTCCTCGCCCTCCTCCTCCAGCGCCTGACGGACCACGCTCAGGGCCATGCCCTGGGAGTAGCCCTTGCGGGCGAGCATGCCGGCGAGGCGTCTCAACCGCTTGTCCCGGTCCAGTCCGCGGGTGGAGCGCAGTTTGCGCGCGACCAGCTCACGCGCGGTCGCCTCCTCCTGCTCGGAGTCGAGCTGTCCGACGGCCTCGTCGATCAGCGTCGAGTCCACACCCTTGGTCCGCAGTTCCTGGACGAGCGCACGCCGGGCCAGCCCCCGGCCGTGGTGCCGGGACTCCACCCAGGCGTCGGCGAAGGCGCTGTCGTTGATCAGCCCGACCTCCTCGAACCGTGACAGCACCTCGTCCGCCACCTCGTCCGGGATCTCGCGCTTGCGCAACGCGTCCGCGAGTTGCTTGCGCGTGCGCGGGGTCCCGGTGAGCAGGCGCAGGCAGATCGCTCGCGCCCGCTCAGCCGGGTCCCCCGGGGACTCCCCCTTCTCGGCCCTCGACGAGGAGGGGGTGTCTCCGTCCCGCGGGTCGCCGGACGGGTCGCCGAAACCGCCGCCCCGTCGACGACCTCTTCCACCACGCGGTCCGCCCGCGGCACGTCCACCGCGTCGGGAGACCGCGTCCGGCGAACCGTGACCGCGCGGCAGGCCGTCACCGTGCCGTGCGTCACCGCCCGTCGAACCGCCGCCGTCCGCATCCCCGTCGTCCGGACGGACGCCGTGGAAACCGTCGGCCCCGTAGAGCCCGCCGGTGCCGTCGAGCCCACCGTCGGCTCCGTAGAACCCGCCGTCGGTGCCGTACGGCTGACCGCCGTACCCCCCGGCACCGTCGTACGACCTGTCACCGTCTCCGGCCGGGCCGCCGTCACCCCCGCCGTACCCCTGCCCCGGCCGTCCCTCGGGGGTCTGGGGATGGGCGTACTCGGCCCAGTCGGTTCGTCGTGTCATGGACTAGCTCTTGGCCGCCGCGGCCCTGGACTTGGTGGCCTTGGCAGCCGGAGCGGGCACCGTCTTCGCGGCGTCGTCCGGGGCCGCCGAGACCGCTGCGTCCGCGCCCGGCTCAGCGGCGGGCTGCTCGGGCTTCACACCGACGCCCAGCTTCTCCTTGATCTTCTTCTCGATCTCGTTGGCGAGGTCGGGGTTGTCCTTCAGGAAGTTGCGGGCGTTCTCCTTGCCCTGGCCGAGCTGGTCGCCCTCGTACGTGTACCAGGCGCCGGCCTTGCGCACGAAGCCGTTCTCCACGCCCATGTCGATCAGGCCGCCCTCGCGGCTGATGCCCTGCCCGTAGAGGATGTCGAACTCGGCCTGCTTGAACGGCGGCGCGACCTTGTTCTTGACGACCTTGACGCGGGTGCGGTTGCCGACCGCGTCGGTGCCGTCCTTCAGCGTTTCGATGCGCCGGATGTCGAGGCGCACCGAGGCGTAGAACTTCAGCGCCCGGCCACCCGTCGTCGTCTCCGGGGAGCCGAACATGACGCCGATCTTCTCGCGGAGCTGGTTGATGAAGATCGCCGTGGTCTTCGACTGGTTGAGCGCGCTGGTGATCTTGCGCAGGGCCTGGCTCATCAGTCGGGCCTGGAGACCCACGTGCGAGTCGCCCATCTCGCCCTCGATCTCGGCCCGCGGCACCAGGGCGGCGACGGAGTCGATGACGATGAGGTCGAGCGCGCCGGAGCGGACCAGCATGTCCACGATCTCCAGGGCCTGCTCGCCGTTGTCCGGCTGCGAGAGGATCAGATTGTCGATGTCGACGCCCAGCTTCTTCGCGTACTCGGGGTCGAGAGCGTGCTCGGCGTCGATGAACGCCACCTGGCCGCCGGCCTTCTGCGCGTTCGCCACCGCGTGCAGGGTGAGGGTCGTCTTTCCAGAGGACTCCGGGCCGTACACCTCCACCACGCGGCCGCGCGGCAGGCCGCCGACACCGAGGGCGACGTCGAGCGCGGTCGACCCGGTGGGGATGACCTCGATGGGCTCATTCGGCCGCTCGCCCAGGCGCATCACGGCGCCCTTGCCGAACTGCCGTTCAATCTGCGCGAGCGCGGCGTCGAGCGCCTTCTCGCGGTCGGTTCCTGCCATGGGTTCCACCCGGTTTGCTTGAGTCGATCGCTTCACGTCAAAGACGCTAACGCCTGCCACTGACAATGCGCCCCGACGCCCGTCCGGCCTGTGGATAACTCGGGCACATCTCTGTCGAAACCATGCCGAATCACCCGTCGCGAGCTTCGCCGGAACCTCCATGAGAATGGATGTTCGATTTTTGTGTCAAGCGCACCACGCGGCACTTCCGAGACTACGTTCGCCCTCCGACAACGACCGGGGATCCCGCGGATTCGGGTCCTGGTACCCGCCTCGGCACATCCCCCGGAGCCGGTACCCGCCCCGGACCCGGGCTACTCCCCGGGGCGCAGGGCAGGTGTCTTCGGGCGTACGACGACACCGACGGGCCCGCCCGGCAGGCTGTGGGCCATGCCGACGACCACCCGTCCCCTGCCACCCCGCCCCCTGCCGCCGCCGAAGCCCTCGCTCCGGCCCGCCGAGCAGCTCTGCCGGGCCACGGGCGCGCTGCTCGTCCTCTCGGGCCTCCTGCATCTGCTGGTCCTCGCCGTCGACGGCGGCCCGTGGGACGGTCCCGTCTCCTGGCGCAAGCCCGTCACCTTCGGGCTCTCCTTCGGGCTGACCCTGATCGCGGTCACCTGGGTCACCTCGTACGTCCGGATGGAGGCGAGGCCGCGCACCGCGCTGCTCGTCGTGTTCGCCGCGGACTGCGTGCTGGAGGTCGGCGGGATCACCCTTCAGGCGTGGCGCCGGGTTCCCTCGCATCTCGACATGGAGACCGGCTTCGACACCGCGGTGTCCATGATGCTCGCGGTGGGCGGCGGGATTCTGGTCGTGGTGCTCACCACGTTCGCGGTCGCCTCGTTCCGCCACCGGCCCTCGGGGCCCGCGGGCATGCCGCTCGCCGTGCGCTCGGGGTTCGCGATCCTGCTCGTCGCGCTGGCCTCGGGCGCCACGATGATCGCGCGCGGGGTCGTCCTCACCAGGACCGGCCACCAGGAGGCCGCGTACCACTCGACGGCTCCGCTCAAGCCGCTGCACGGCGTGAGCCTGCACGCCGTCCTGGTGCTGCCCGCGCTGGCCTGGCTGCTCTCCCGCACCGACTGGAGCGAGGAGGCCCGGCAGCGGATCGTGTGGGCGGCGGTCGGCCTCTACACGGCGGCCGTCGTCCTCACCGGTGTCCAGGCCGTCCTCACCTGGTGAACGTCACCGACCGGGCCTCCGGTGAACGTCACCGGCCGAGCTGCCCCCGCACCCGCGCGAGGAGGCCCACCGAGCTGCGGGTGCGGTGCCCGTGCACCCGCGGGTCGTCCGTGACGTCGTAGCGCTTCACGTACGCGCCCAGGAACGCCTGCAGGGTGGCGACGGCGGGGATGGCGATCAGCGCGCCGACGGCTCCGAGGAGCGCGGTGCCCGCGATCACGGACCCGAAGGCGACCGCGGGGTGGATGTCCACCGTCCTGGACGTCAGCTTGGGCTGGAGCACGTAGTTCTCGAACTGCTGGTAGACCACGACGAAGACGAGCACCCACAACGCGTACCAGGGGTCGATCGTGAACGCGATCAGCATCGGCAGGGCGCCCGCGAGATAGGTGCCGATGGTCGGGATGAACTGCGAGACAAGACCGACCCACACCCCGAGCACCGGCGCGTAGGGAACGCCCAGCGCCTCCAGCAGAATGTAGTGGGCGATGCCCGAGATCAGCGCCATCAGACCGCGTGAGTACAGATAGCCGCCGGTCTTGTCGACGGCTATCTCCCAGGCGCGCAGCACCTCGGCCTGCCGGGCCGGCGGCAGCACCGAGCACAGCGCGCGCCGCAGCCGGGGTCCGTCGGCGGCGAAGTAGAACGAGAACAGCGCGACCGTCAGGAGCTGGAAGAGACCGCCGAGGACCTGGCCGGACACGTCCAGGACGCCGGTGGCGCTGTTCTGCACGTACTTGCGCAGCCAGTCGGAGTGGAGCAGGCCCTCCTGGATGTCGACCCGCCTGAGGTCGGTGTGGAAGTGCGTGTTGATCCAGTTGATGACCGAGTCGAGGTAGTCGGGGAAGCCCTCGATCATCTTGATGATCTGGCCCGCGAGCATCGAGCCGAGCAGGGTGACGAACCCGGCGATCATGATCAACGAGCCCAGGAAGACAAGGAAGGTGGCCAGCCCTCTGCGCATGCCCCGGGAGGCCATCCAGCTCACCGCGGGTTCTATCGCGAGCGCGAGGAAGAACGAGATCAGGATGTTGATCAGCAGACCGATGAGCTGGTGGAACGCCCAACTGCCGAGCTGGAACACGGCGACGAGCGCCAGGGCAAGCACCATGGCGCGGGGCAGCCAGCGCGGCATGCGCGCGCCCGCCCCGGCCGCGTCGGCATCGGGCGGACCGGGCGGCGTCGTGCCGAGCGGTGATGACTGCTGATCGACCTGTGTGTTCTCGTCTGTCGGGGCCACCCGCCAAGTCTGGCCCACGCCACCGACACCCGATCCACGTCCCCCCGGACTTTCCCGGTCCTCGGTCCCGTTCAGTGGTTTTCGTACGGAACGTTCATGGTCGCGCACACCACGCGCCACACGTCCTTGGCCTCCCAGCCCGCGTCCAGCGCCTCGTGGACGGTACGCCCGCCCAGTTCCGTCATCACATGATCGCGCGCGAACGTCTCGGCGTACCCCGCGCCGAAGTGATCAGCCATTCGCTGCCAGAAGACCGTCAACCGCATGACACCAGTATCCTGCCCCTGAGAGTGGCCCCGAGCCGGGGCCGCGTGGCGAGACCGCTTTCCGCCCTACGGTCTGACGCATGGCCGAACCCGGAGCATCCCGACTCCCCCAGACGCCCCCCGCGCACTCCCCCCTCGCCCGCGCCGAGCACTTCGTCTGGCTCACCGCGCGCGTGCTGGAACAGCGCCGCTTCGCCTATCACTTCCTCGGTGGCGGTGCCGACGCGGTGGAGACGGCGCTGGCCGCCTACCGCAACGACGACGAAGGGTACGGTCACGCGCTCGAACCCGATCTGCGCGGTCCGGTCAGCCAGCCGCTGCACACGGCGCACGCGCTGCGCGTGCTCGACTCGATCGGGCGCTGCGGCGGGCAGCGCGTGGAACGGGTGTGCCGCTATCTGACCGCCGTGTCGACCGCGGACGGCGCGCTGCCGGCCATCCATCCGAGCCAGCGCGGCTATCCGGCGGCTCCGTTCGTGCCGGTCGTCGACGATCCGCCGAGCGAACTCCTCGCCACCGGCCCGGTCGTGGGCCTGCTGCACCGCAACGAGGTGTGGAACGCCTGGCTGTTCCGGGCCACGGACTTCTGCTGGCAGGCGGTGGACTCCCTGGAGAAGTCGCATCCGTACGAGATCGAGGCGGCCGTCGCCTTCCTGGACTCGGCGGCCGACCGACCGCGCGCGGAGGCGAGCGCCGATCGGCTGGGCCGGCTCGTCCGTGAGCAGCGGCTCGCCGTGCTGGACGCCGGGCGCCTGGAGGCCTACCCCGTCGCGCCCGGTTACGCGCCGGGCGAGCACCACTTCCCGCACGACTACGCGCGGACGCCGGACTCGCTCGCGTGCGCGTGGTTCACCGACGAGGAGATGGCCCGCTCGCTGGACCACCTCGCGGACGAGCAGCAGGAGGACGGCGGGTGGCCGATCCGCTGGCGTCAGTGGGCTCCGGGCACCGCCCTCGAGTGCCGTCCCATGGTGACCGTAGAGGCCCTGCGCACTCTTCGGGCGTACGGCAGGGCCGTCAACTGAGGCCTCTGCGGGGCGATGTACGGGCGGTGTCCGTACACACGGGAGTGCCCCCGTGCACGGCCCTCGTCGGGGACAGGGGGCACACCCGTCTGTCCCCTGTCCCGCCCCCACGCGCGGGTGTCAGCCGGTCAGCGCGCGGACCCCGGCCGTCACCACCACGGCCGCCGCGACGACCACCAGGAACGGGGCGCGCAGGATCAGCGCGACGGCCGCCGCGGCGAGCCCTGCGGCCTTCGCGTCGAGGACGAGGACCCGCCCGTCGGCGAACGTCTGCTGGGCCGTGAGCGCGGCCAGGAGCGCGACGGGCAGCAGGGCGGCGAGGCGCTGGACGAGCGGCCGCTCCAGCACGCCCGCGGGGATCAGCAGACCGATGAGCTTGACGGCGTAGCAGCCGACGGCGGTGACGCCGATGGCGATCCACATGTTCACCGTACGTCTCCTGACGCGTCCGGCCCGTTGTCGTGCGTACCGGCCGGTGAACCATGCTCCGCGCGGGCCTGTGAACCCTGTGAACGGTTCTCCGCGTCGGACGGTGACCCGTTCTCCGCACCGGCCGGTGTCTCGTGCGACGCGTCGGCGGAGGCGTCGCGGGCGGTGTCCGCGCGGCGGCGCCCCGTCGCCCAGAGCACGGCGGGGGCGGCCAGGGCGGCCGCCAGCACCGGGACTCCGGCGGGCAGCACGGGCAGCAGACCGAGCCCCAGAAGGACGGCGATTCCCGCGACGGCGCGTTCCGTGGCGGTCTTGAGCATCGGCGCGAGCAGCGCCAGGAACACCGCGGGTCCGGCCGCGTCCAGGCCCCACGCGTCGGTGTCGCCGATGGCCTCGGCCCCGGCCGCGCCGAGCAGCGTGGTGAGGTTCCACAGCAGGTAGAGGGACAGGCCGGTGACGGTGAAGCCGATCCGGACGCCGCGGCGGGTGGGCTGGGCTAGAGCCACGGCCGTGGTCTCGTCGATCACCCATTGCGCGGCGAAAGGGCGCACCGCGCGCGGGAGGGCCAGGAGCTGGGACAGCCGCAGCCCGTAGAACGCGTTCCGGACCCCGAGGAAGAACGCGCCGGCGGCCGCGGTCAGCGGGTTGCCCCCGGCCGCGAGCGCGCCCACGAGCGCGAACTGCGAGGCCCCGGTGAACACCAGGAGGCTGAGGGCGCAGGTCTGGAGCAGGCTGAGCCCGCTGCCGGCCGAGGTCACCCCGAAGGCGAAACCGGACAGTCCGACGGCGACCCCGACTCCGAGGGCGTCGCGGACGACGGCGGCGTCGGGTTTTCCGTGTTCTTCACTGCGTATGTCTGGGAGAGCTGTCTGTTGTGCCACGCGTCGGACGGTACGGGGAGCCGGCCCCCGGCGTCTTGTACGTTCTTGCGCTCCCGCTGATAGGCGCCCGGAGGGACACCCACGATCCGGCTGAAGTGCCGGTTGAGATGCGGCTGGTCGGTGAAGCCGACGGCGACGGCCGCCTCGGCGGGTGTGGATCCGGCGTCCAGGAGGTGGCGGGCCCGGCGTACCCGGGCGTCGGTCAGCCAGGTGTGGGGCGGCATGCCGTAGGCGTCCCGGAACGCGCGCAGCAACGCGAACGAGCTGGTGCCGAGGTCCGCCGCGAGCCGCTCCAGGGTCGGCGGCTCGGTCATCCGCTCGTCCAGCACGCCACGCGCGCGTGCCGCGAGCCGGCCGCCGGCGGTGCGCACGGCCCGCTGTGGCAGCAGGCCTCCGTTCAGGCGCAGCAGCCGGGTCACGGCGACCCTCAGCAGGGTGTCGGCGGCCAGCGCGTTGCCCTCCTCCGCGGCCCGCAGAACCTGGTGGACCAGGCCCGCCGCGTAGGGGTCGTCGAGTACCGGGCGGCCGAATCCGGGGGTGCCGCGGAGGGTGGTGGTCTCCGCGGCGATCTCCGCGACCGTCTCCGGCGAGGGGTACACCGCCCCGTACCGCCAGCCCTCGGGGACGCCCGCGCGGCCGGTGTGCGGGGTGTCGGGATTCACCAGTGCCAGCGAACCCGGGCCCGCGTACTGGTCGGCGCCGCCGTGGTGGAAGACCTCGACGCCCTCGGTGACGGCGGCGATGACGAAGTTCTCATGGGTGTGCCGCACGAAGATCTTCTCGACGTAGCGGGCGCGCAGCAGATCGACACCGGGCAGCTCCGCGTACTGCCAGTGCCGCGCCCGCTCCTGCCCCGAACCTGCCACGTCCTCATTGTCCGCCACCGCGCAGGGACGGCTCGCCGACCGGGCCCACCGCCCCTCGACAGCCCGCCGACCAGGGAACCACCGCCCCGCGACGGCCCGCCGGCCGTGGGAGCCCTCGCCGCGACCGACGGCCGCTACCTGCCCGGCTTCGCCCGCATCTGCCCGGTTCGGCGCGGTACCGATCTCCCCCGCCCGCGCTCAGCCACGGCGTTCTCGCAGGTCAGCGCGATTGTCAGTGGGCGGGTGCAGGATGGACGCATGGTCAGCTCCGCGCACCCTGCGCTCGACGGCTTCTCCCCCGCGACCCGCGGCTGGTTCACGGGGGCCTTTTCCGCGCCCACCGCGGCCCAGGCCGGGGCGTGGGCGGCCATCGGCGCGGGTTCGGACGTGCTGGTCGTCGCCCCCACCGGTTCCGGCAAGACGCTGGCCGCGTTCCTCGCCGCGCTCGACCAACTGGCCTCGACGCCGCCTCCGGCGGACCCGCGCAAGCGCTGCCGGGTGCTGTACGTGTCGCCGCTCAAGGCGCTCGCGGTCGACGTGGAGCGCAATCTGCGCAGCCCGCTGACCGGCATCCGGCAGGAATCCGTGCGGCTCGGGCTGCCGGAGCCGGAGGTGAAGGTCGGCATCCGCTCCGGCGACACCCCACCCGCCGAGCGCCGGGCGCTGGCCACCCGCCCGCCGGACATCCTGATCACGACTCCCGAGTCGCTGTTCCTGATGCTCACCTCGGCCACGCGCGACGCGCTGACAGGCATCGAGACGGTGATCCTGGACGAGGTGCACGCGGTCGCGGGCACCAAGCGCGGCGCCCATCTCGCGCTCACCCTGGAGCGTCTCGACGAGCTGCTGCCGAAGCCCGCCCGGCGCATCGGCCTCTCCGCGACGGTGCGTCCCGTGGACGAGGTGGCGCGCTATCTCTCGCCCCGCCGCAAGGCGGAGATCGTCCAGCCGCCGTCCGGCAAGGAGTTCGACCTGTCCGTGGTCGTCCCGGTGGAGGACCTGGGCGAACTGGGCGGGTCCCCGGCCGCCGACGGCAAGGAGGGCGCGGAGAAGCCCTCCATCTGGCCGCACGTCGAGGAGCGGATCGCCGACCTCGTCCAGTCCCACCGGTCGACGATCGTGTTCGCCAACTCGCGTCGTCTCGCCGAGCGGCTGTGCAACCGGCTGAACGAGATCGCCTACGAGAGGGCGACGGGCGAGCCCTTGGAGGAGGCGCACACGCCGGCCGAGTTGATGGGCGGCTCGGGCGCGGCGCAGGGGGCGCCGCCGGTCATCGCCCGCGCTCACCACGGTTCGGTCTCCAAGGAGCAGCGGGCACAGGTCGAGGAGGATCTGAAGGCCGGGCGTCTGCCCGCCGTGGTCGCCACCTCCAGCCTCGAACTGGGCATCGACATGGGCGCGGTCGACCTCGTCGTCCAGGTGGAGTCGCCGCCGTCCGTGGCCTCGGGGCTGCAGCGGGTGGGCCGTGCGGGTCATCAGGTCGGCGCGGTCTCCACCGGTGTCGTCTTCCCGAAGTACCGGGGCGACCTGGTGCAGGCGGCGGTGGTCACCGAGCGGATGCGCACCGGCTCCATCGAGTCCCTCCGGGTACCGGCCAACCCGCTGGACGTGCTGGCTCAGCAGCTCGTCGCGATGACGGCGCTCGACACCTGGCAGGTCGACGACCTGCTGACCACGGTCCGCCGGGCGGCCCCCTTCGCCTCTCTCCCGGAGTCGGCGTTCACCGCCGTCCTGGACATGCTCGCGGGCCGTTACCCCTCGGACGCGTTCGCCGAGCTGAGGCCCCGCGTGGTGTGGGACCGCGTCGCGGGCACGGTGACCGGCCGCCCAGGCGCCCAGCGGCTCGCCGTCACCTCCGGGGGCACCATTCCCGACCGCGGACTCTTCGGGGTGTTCCTCGCGGGGGCCGACCCCAAGAAGGGCGGCGGACGGGTCGGCGAGCTCGACGAGGAGATGGTCTACGAATCCCGGGTGGGCGACGTCTTCACCCTCGGCACCAGCTCCTGGCGCATCGAGGACATCACCAGGGACCGGGTCCTGGTCTCCCCGGCGCCCGGCGTCCCCGGCAGGCTGCCCTTCTGGAAGGGTGACCAGCTCGGGCGTCCGCTCGAACTGGGGCGCGCGGTGGGCGCGTTCCTCCGCGAGGTCGGAGCGCTCCCCGAGGCCGACGCCCGGCTGCGGCTGCTGGCGGCGGGCCTGGACGCCTGGGCCGCCGACAACGTCATCGCGTACCTCACCGAGCAGCGTGAGGCGTGCGGGCACATCCCGGACGACCGCACGATCGTCGTCGAGCGCTTCCGTGACGAGCTGGGCGACTGGCGTGTGGTCGTGCACTCCCCCTTCGGAGCCCAGGTGCACGCTCCCTGGGCCCTCGCCCTGGGCGCCAAGCTCTCCGAGCGGTACGGCATGGACGCCCAGGTCATGCACGCGGACGACGGCATCGTGCTGCGGCTGCCCGACGCCGATCTGATGGGCCTGGACCTGCTCGACCAGGCACCCGCGAAGGCGGGCACGGAGTACGACGCGGACCAGGCGCCGGTCGGCGCGGCGGACGTCGCCTTCGACAAGGGCGAGGTCAACCAGATCGTCACGGACCAGGTCGGCAGTTCGGCCCTGTTCGCCGCCCGCTTCCGCGAATGCGCCGCCCGCGCCCTGCTCCTGCCGCGCCGCAGCCCCGGCAAACGCACCCCGCTGTGGCAGCAGCGGCAGCGCGCCGCTCAACTGCTCCAGGTGGCGAGCGAGTTCGGTTCGTTCCCGATCGTCCTGGAAGCGGTGCGCGAATGCCTCCAGGACGTCTTCGACGTGCCGGGGCTCACGGAACTGATGGGCGACATCGAGTCCCGCAAGGTGCGGCTCGTCGAGGTCACCACCCCCGAACCCTCCCCCTTCGCCCGCTCCCTGCTCTTCGGATACGTCGCCCAGTTCCTGTACGAGGGCGACTCGCCGCTAGCCGAACGGCGGGCCGCCGCGCTGTCGCTGGACTCCCGTCTACTGGCCGAGCTGCTGGGCCAGGCCGAACTGCGCGAGCTCCTGGACGCGGACGTCCTGACCGAGCTGGAGCGCGAGCTCCAGTGGCTCACCGAGGACCGCCGCATCAAGGACGTGGAGGGTGTCGCCGACCTGCTGCGTCTCCTCGGGCCGCTCACGGAGGCCGACCTGGCCGAGCGGGGCGCGGAGCCGCAGTGGGCGAAGGAACTGGCGGCCGCCCGCCGCGCCATCCGGGTCCGGATCGCCGGAGCCGACCACTGGGCGGCCGTCGAGGACGCGGGCCGGCTGCGCGACGCGCTCGGCACGGCCTTGCCCGTCGGTGTCCCGGAGGCCTTCACCGAGCCGGTCAAGGACCCGCTCGGCGATCTCCTCGCCCGGTACGCCCGCACCCACGGGCCGTTCACCTCGGCGACGGCCGCCGCCCGCTTCGGTCTCGGCACGGCCGTCACCGACGGCGCGCTGCATCGCCTCGCCGCGAACGGCCGGGTCGTCCAGGGCGAGTTCCATCCCGCGGGCATCGGTCAGGAGTGGTGCGACGCGGCGGTCCTGCGCAGGCTGCGCCGCCGTTCGCTCGCGGCGCTGCGCCATGAACTCGAACCGGTCCCGCCCGCCGCGCTCGCCCAGTTCCTGCCGCAGTGGCAGCACGTGGGCAGCGGTCACGGGCTGCGCGGAATCGACGGACTGGTGCGCGCCGTCGAGCAGTTGCAGGGCGCGTCGGTGCCGGCGTCCGCGCTGGAGAAGCTCGTGCTGCCTTCCCGGGTCGCCGGTTACACCCCCGCCCTGCTCGACGAGCTCACGGCCGCCGGTGAGGTGGTCTGGGCCGGGGCGGGTTCCCTGCCGGGCAAGGACGGCTGGGTGTCGCTGTATCTCGCGGACGCCGCCCCCGTGCTCCTTCCGGCGGCGCACCCCCTGGAGCCGACGGCGCTGCACCAGTCGGTGCTCGACACCCTCTCCGGGGGCTATGGCCTGTTCTTCCGCCAGATCGCCGACCAGGTCCGCGCCACCACGCACCCCGACGCGACGGATCCGCAGCTCGCGGACGCGATCTGGGAGCTGGCCTGGTCCGGGCGACTGACGAACGACACGCTCGCGCCGATGCGCTCCCTGCTGGGTTCGGGCCGCACCGCGGGTTCGACGGCCCACCGCGCCAAGCGCTCGGTCCCCCGCGGGCGCTACGGCTCCCTGACGGGCGGGGCGCGCCCCCAGTCGCGGACGGGTCCCCCCACCGTGGCGGGCCGCTGGTCGCTGCTGCCCGAGCGTGAACCCGAGGCCACCGTCCGCGCCCACGCCCTGGCCCGCACCCTGCTCGACCGGCACGGCGTGGTGACCCGGGGAGCCGTCGCGGCGGAGGGCGTCGAGGGAGGCTTCTCGGCGGTGTACCGCATCCTGTCGGCCTTCGAGGACAGCGGTCAGGCACGGCGGGGCTATGTGGTCGAGGGGCTCGGCGCGGCCCAGTTCGCCATGGACGGCGCGGTGGACCGGCTCCGGGCCGCGGCGAACGCCCGCGACCGGGGCGCCGCCCTCCTCGATCCCGCCGTCCCGGACAACTCCCCCGCCGCCCACGGCTTCCCGGACACTCCTGTCTTCCCGCCCTCCGGCCCGGGCTTCGACGGCAAGGGCCACGGCGAGGCGTACGTCGACCGGGACGACATCGCGGACGGTCCGGATTCCCTGAACGACCTCACCCGCGACTTCACCCTCGGCCCCGACTTCCCGCTCGGGCCCGGCTCCGCCCTCGGCTTCGATGTCGACGACGACCACACGTTCTCCGCCGATTCCGCCCTCGCGGCCGGCGCCTCTCACCCCGACGCACCCCACCCGTACGCGCCCCACAGCCGGAACAGCCGGTCCGGCCGCGGCGGCACGGCGTACCCGAACGGGTCCGGCCACCCCGGCGGCGCGGGTTTCCCGGGCACCCGCCCCCGTTCCCGTACCGCCTCCCCCGCTGTCGTGCTGGCCGCCGCCGACCCCGCGAACGCCTACGGCGCGGCCCTCCCCTGGCCCGAGTCCCCGACCGAAGCGGGCCACAAGCCGGGCCACAAGCCGGGCCGCAAGGCGGGTTCCCTGGTCGTCCTGGTCGACGGCGAACTGGCTCTGTACATGGAACGCGGCGGCAAGACACTGCTGGCCTGGCCGGCCGACCCGGACACCCCCCTCGCGCAGGACACCCGTCTGGGCGCCGCGGCGGAGGCCCTCGCCGCCGCGGCCCGCGCGGGCTCGCTCGGCACGGTCACCGTCGAGCGCGTCAACGGCGCCTCGGCCCTCACCTCGCCCCTCGGCACTCTCCTGGAAGGAGCGGGCTTCATCGCCACCCCGCGCGGACTCCGCCTTCGCGCCTGACCGGCCGCCCCCACCGTGCCACCCTGGAGTCATGCCCGAAGGAGACACCGTCTGGCAGGCCGCGAGGCGCCTGCATGTCGCCCTCGCGGGCAAGGTCCTGACCCGTTCCGACCTGCGGGTGCCCCGGTACGCCACGGCCGACCTCACCGGTCGCGCCGTCCTGGACGTCACCCCGCGCGGCAAGCACCTCCTCACCCGGATCGAGGGCGGCCTGACCCTGCACTCGCATCTGCGGATGGACGGTTCGTGGAAGGTGTACGAGCCCGGCCGACGCTGGAGCGGAGGTCCGGCCCATCAGATCCGGGCCATCCTCGGCACATCGGACCGCACGGCGGTCGGCTACCGCCTGCCCGTGCTGGAACTGCTCCGCACCGCCGACGAGACCCGAGCGGTCGGTCACCTCGGGCCCGATCTCCTGGGTCCTGACTGGGCCCCGGAAAGAGCGCTGGAGAACCTCCTCCGTGACCCCGACCGCCCCCTCGGCGAAGCCCTCCTGGACCAGCGCAACCTCGCCGGCATCGGGAACGTGTACAAGAGCGAGCTGTGTTTCCTGCTCGGCGTCACGCCCTGGCTCCCCGTCGGCGCGCTGCCCGCCGACCGCGCCGCCCAATTGCCGGTCCTCGCCAAGAGGCTGCTGGAGTACAACCGCGACCGTCCGATCCGTGTCACGACCGGGCGCCGCGAACAGAACCTGTTCGTGTACGGGCGCACCCCTCGCCCGTGTCTGCGCTGCGGGACGCCGGTCCGCTCGGGGAACCAGGGCGACGGATCCCGTGAGCGCCCCACGTACTGGTGCCCCCGCTGCCAGACGGGCCCCACCCCGCCGCCCGCCCGTCCGCGTGGCAACTTGCGCACGACCGATTGACGACCCGTCAGATTTCTTCGTACCGTCCCTTCATGGGCCTCCCCGCGTACGACCTCACCGGACGCACCGCCTTCGTCACCGGCGCGGCAGGAGGCATCGGCCGCGCGACGGCGGTCCTGCTCGCGGAGGCGGGCGCCACCGTGCACTGCGCGGACCTCGACGAGCCGGGCCTGCGCGAGACGGCGAAGCTGATCGAGGGCCAGGGCGGCACGGCGTTCGGTCACCCGCTCGACGTCACCGACCGGGCCGGGCTCCAGCAGGCCGTGGCCTCGTGCGGCCGCGTCGACGTCATGGCGGCGATCGCCGGGATCATGCACAGCAGCCCGGTCCTGGAGACCCTGGACGAGGATCTGGACCGGGTCCTGAACGTCAACTTCAAGGGGGTCCTGTACGCCTGCCAGGAGGCCGCGCGCTCCATGATCGCGAACGGCGTCCGCGGCAGTGTCGTCACCATGGCGTCGGGCGCGATCGACTCCGGCGGTCCGGGCCTGCTCTGCTACAGCGCGGCCAAGGCGGCCGTCGTACAGCTCACGAAAACACTGGCGACCGAGGTCGGTCCGCACGGCATTCGCGTCAACGCCGTGGCGCCCGGCTGGATCCGCACCCCCATGACCGACCGTCACGGAGAGCGTCAGGCTCACACCGAGGCGTTCATGGCACGCCTGTCGCCGCTGGGCCGCGTCGGGGAACCCGAGGACATCGCCCACGCCGTGCTGTACCTGGCCTCGGACGCCTCGGCCTTCACCACGGGCCAGATCCTCCGTCCCAACGGCGGCGTCGCGATGCCCTGGTAGCCCGCACGCCGGCGCGCCGGCGCCGGATCCCCCGCCAGTGCTTCCGCCACCGGTCCGAGCCGACGGCACCGCCGGCGTGGGACTTCGGCACGCAGTGCACCGGCAGCAGGCTGAGCCCCCACCCGCCCGCGGCTATCGCGCCTTCGAGGACCCCAGCACCGGGTGCCAGCACGAGACGGAGCACGCTGAACCACCACAGCGCACCGAGCACCAGACACGCCCCCCGGCGCACTGTTCGCCCCGCCATGGCACCTCCTCCGGCGCGGCACCGGGCCGCCGATCTCACGCGCGAGCGGGGCACACCGACGGGACACACCGGCCGGGGCCAGAACAGGTACCGCTCACCCGTTCTCCGCCTGGAACATCCAGTGATGCTTCTCCAGGTCGGCCGTGATGGCGATGAGGATGTCCTGGCTCACCGGATCCGGGTCCGCGGTGACGGCCACCCGTTCCCGCATCCGCGCGATCACCGCGCCGAGCGCCGCCACGAGTGTCCGTACGGCGTCGGTGTCCTTGGTCCAGCCATCGGGGGTGTGTCCGACGCCGCTGCTCGACGCCACGGTCGCGGCCCGCCCGTCCGGCGGGACGCCCAGCGTCGAGGCGCGCTCCGCCACGGTGTCCGAATGCAGCCGCGCGATGTCCACGACCTCGTCGAGCTGGAGGTGGACGGACCGGAAGCGGGGCCCCACCACGGTCCAGTGGACCTGCTTGGCCACCAGGGAGAGGTCCACCAGATCGACCAGGGCGCCCTGGAGCGCCTCGGAAACGGTCTTCAGGTCCGCGGCAGGCAGGGAGCTCTTCACGACGTACATCCGCATCCTCCGATTGACGACGACTCCGGTGGCCGGGCCGACGGCCGCACGCTCATGACGGCCGGCGTCGGCTTCGCCGGGTCTCTCCACCATGGAGGCCGCGCCGGATACCGGCAAACGGGCCCATGCGGGACTTCGGGACACGCGAAAGCCCCGGCCCGGCTCCTCCGGGTCTCCCCGGAAAAGCCCCGGCCGGGGCTTCGGTGGTACGTCTCCCGGCTCGGAGAACACGAGCCGGTGAGCGTCAGGCGGCGACGACGTCGACCGCTTCGGCAGGCGCCTTGATCGTGACCCGTTCCGGTGGCACACCGGTCACCGATACGGAATTGAGCATCGGGCGGCGAACCGGTGCGTGCACCGATTCGGTGGCCGCAGCCGACCGTGCCAGCTCCGCGAGGGCGAGCTCGTCGCTCACTTCCCGCATGAGCTCGGACATCCGTACGTCCAGCGCGTCGCAGATCGCGGAGAGCAGTTCGGAGGATGCCTCCTTCTGCCCCCGCTCCACCTCGGAGAGATAGCCGAGTGAAACTCGGGCGGACGAGGAGACTTCGCGCAGAGTACGGCCCTGGCGCTGGCGCTGCCGACGCAGCACGTCACCCAGCAGGCGACGGAGCAGAATCATCGGTGGCTCCCTCCTCGGACCGCGTAGCCGCATCCTTCACGCCCCACCGTACCGCCTTGCGCCGCGGCCGTGCGGGGAGCGATGTCGTGTTCACTCAGGGCTGCAAACATCAAAACCCCCCGTTCTGTTCCGTATCCTGTGCCCGCTCATTCCCGGTCTGTTCGCCCGCGAGCTCCTGAAGAAGCGCCGCGAGTACGCTGCGTACACTCTCCATACGGATTTCCGCCCGGTCGCCGTTCAACCGCAGCGGCAGCACTTTCCCGCCGCGAACGGTGTCGGAGGGGCCTTCGAAGGGCCCGTCGACGGCCACGTAGACCGTACCGACCGGCTGTCCGTCCTGCGGATCGGGACCGGCGACGCCCGTGGTCGCGATCCCCCAGTCGGCTCCGAGCGCCGCACGCACCCCGGCCGCCATCTGTGCCGCGACCTGCGCGTCCACCGCGCCACGCTCGGCCAGAAGAGTGACGTCGACGCCCAGCAGCTCGTGCTTCAGTTCGGTGGCGTACGCGGTCACGGAGCCGCGGAACGCCTTCGAGGCACCCGGCACCGCGGTGATCTCCGCGGCCACCAGACCACCGGTGAGCGACTCGGCGACGGCGAGCGTCTCGCCTCTCACTGTGAGTAGTCGCACCACTTCGGCGGCCGTGGGACTCACCGCTCGGCCTCCGCCGCGGCGGCCCGCCGCTCGGCGATTCCGCGGCGCCGCAGCACGACGGCCTGGCGCACATAGTCGAGCCCGGTGACCACGGTCAGCACGATCGCGACGCCCATCACCCAGAACCTCAGGCTGGCCAGCGCCCCGGTCAGCGGCAGGATGTACATGCCGACCGCGGTGCCCTGGGCCAGTGTCTTCAGCTTGCCGCCCCGGCTCGCCGGGATGACGCCGTAGCGGATCACGACGAAGCGCAGCAGGGTGACGCCGAGTTCACGCCCCAGGATCACGATGGTGACCCACCAGGGCAGGTCGTCGAGGGCGGACAGGCAGACCAGCGCCGCACCCATGATCGCCTTGTCGGCGATGGGGTCGGCGATCTTCCCGAAGTCCGTGACGAGGTTGTACGTGCGCGCCAGGTGACCGTCGAAGATGTCGGTGATCATGGCGACGGCGAACGCGGCCCAGGCCCAGGCCCGCATGGCGGGGTCGTAGCCGCCGTCGGCCAGCATCAGCGCCACGAAACCCGGCACGAGGACGAGCCGGATCATGGTCAGGATGTTGGCGATGTTCCAGAGGCTGGCCTGGTTGACGGCCGCGGCGCCCAGCTTCCCGCCACGAGGCGTCTTCGGGCCTTCCGGGGCGTCGGACGTACCCGAGGCGCCGGAGGTGCCGAGAGCGCTCGACGCACCCGAGGCACCGGATGCGCCGGGAGCGCCCGTCGCGCCTTTCGCGCCCGGGGAGCCGCCTGCCGCGGATGCCGGGGCTCCGGTCATCTGGCCGCCTCCTCAGTACACGCGAGCGAGCCGAGGAGAAGCGGCTCGGCCACCAGGTCGACACCTTCCGTACCGACCACCTTGGCCTCGACGATACGGCCGACGGTCAGACCCTCGCCGCTCGTGAACAGGACCTGGCCGTCCGTCTCCGGTGCCTGGTGCGCGGCGCGGCCGTACGCGCCGTCCTCGTCGTCGATGCCCTCGACGAGCACGTGGACGGTCTCGCCCACGCGCTCCTCCGCGCGCTGGGCGACCAGTTCCTCGGCGAGCCGCGAGATCCGCGCGAGGCGCTCGGCGACGACGTCCTCGTCCAGCTTGTTCTCGTAGGTCGCGGCTTCCGTGCCCTCCTCGTCCGAGTATCCGAAGACACCGATCGCGTCGAGGCGGGCCCCGGTGAGGAAACGCTCCAGCTCGGCGAAGTCGGCCTCGCTCTCGCCGGGGAAGCCCACGATGAAGTTGGAGCGCACGCCGGCCTGCGGGGCCTTGGCTCGGATGGTGTCGAGCAGCTCAAGGAAGCGGTCGGTGTCACCGAAGCGGCGCATCGAGCGCAGTACGTCGGGCGCGGAGTGCTGGAAGGACAGGTCGAAGTACGGGGCGACGTTCGGCGTCGAGGTCAGTACGTCGATGAGTCCGGGGCGCATCTCGGCGGGCTGGAGGTAGCTGACCCGCACCCGCTCGATGCCGTCGATCTCGGCCAGCTCGGGGAGCATCGTCTCCAGGAGACGGATGTCACCCAGGTCCTTGCCGTACGAGGTGTTGTTCTCCGAGACGAGCATCACTTCCTTGACGCCCTGCTCGGCCAGCCAGCGGGCCTCGTTCAGGACGTCGCTGGGGCGGCGCGAGATGAACGAACCGCGGAAGGAGGGGATGGCGCAGAACGTGCAGCGGCGGTCGCAGCCGGAGGCCAGCTTCACCGAGGCGACCGGGGATCCGTCCAGCCGGCGGCGCAGGGGCGCGCGGGGGCCGGAGACGGGGGCGACGCCTTCGGGGAGGTCGGAGGGGGCGCCGTGGCCGGGAAGGGCCACTTCCTCGCCGGCGCTCTGCCGCTCGGCCGGGCTGATCGGCAGCAGCTTGCGGCGGTCGCGCGGGGTGTGGGAGGCGTGGATGCCGCCGTTCAGGATGGTCTGGAGGCGGTCGGAGATGTCGGCGTAGTCGTCGAAGCCGAGCACGCCGTCGGCCTCGGGAAGCGCCTCGGCGAGTTCCTTGCCGTACCGCTCGGCCATACAGCCGACCGCGACCACGGCCTGGGTTCTGCCGTGTCCCTTGAGATCATTGGCTTCGAGGAGGGCATCGACGGAGTCCTTCTTGGCGGCTTCGACGAACCCACAGGTGTTGACGACGGCGACGTCCGCTTGTTCGGCGTCCTCCACGAGTTGCCAGCCGTCCGCCTCCAAGCGGCCTGCGAGCTCCTCCGAGTCCACCTCGTTACGGGCGCAGCCAAGGGTGACGAGTGCGACGGTACGGCGTTCAGGCATGGGCTCAAGACTACTTTGTCTGGCCGACACCCCACGTCGACGTCGGGACCGCTCCGTCGATCACCGTCCTCGGAGGCCCTCCCTCCGGGATCAGTTTGACGAAGACCCATCGCTTGCCCGCGAGGTCCGAAGCGTTC